>NZ_BAAIEW010000005.1:0-98212 GCF_054654515.1 Desulfothermus okinawensis JCM 13304
TTGTAAGGGGTTAAAATAAAAGGATATAAAGTCAATTTGATGGGACGTTCTAAAAGAAAAATTTCCGTCCCACCATTTTTTTCTGCTTACCTTGAATTGTCTTGAACTACACTATACGTTAAAAGCCTTGTAAATAGGGAATTTATGGTAGTTTTTATATTTGTTTAAACGGTGTGAAATCAATAAATGGTGGAGGCGGCGGGAATCGAACCCGCGTCCGGAGATACTACACAAGAGCTTCTACAGGCTTAGGTCAGGTTTTGATTTAATTGCCAGATCCCCCCTGACCAGGGTCTCTGACAACGAGCCTCCTTCTTTGATTTCACTCAAATGCCAGAAGGCGGGCATTTGAGTTTAGCCTGATTAATTTGTCACCTCATCTAAGCTATCAGGCGTCGCCTAGATGAGGCGTGGCTGACTTTAAGCAGCCATTGCGTATTCGTAATTATTGTCGGCACTTAATTTTTTGCCGTGTGTTTTACGAGGCCTCACGGCACCTCGGCCTGCCACCCTTGCTTCGCTATCCCCGTCGAAGCCATTTCGCCCCCTTAAAACTTGGAGGGGGAATTTTTAAAAGATCAAATAAAAAAATAGCGAGGGAGGGACTTGAACCCCCGACTCTGCGGATATGAGCCGCATGCTCTAACCAACTGAGCTACCTCGCCCTGACAAAGGAAAAATATAGGTATTTTTTTTTCTTTTGGCAAGAAAAATTTTTATTAATTTTTTAAATAAGGTAGGGTATATTGACTTAATTTGCTTGTGATAGTTATAACAAAATCCACCATGAGGCTAAAAGTAAATGAGATTTTTTATTCCCTTCAGGGGGAAGGACCATTTCTAGGGCATCCCTTTGTTTTTTTAAGACTTTCTGGTTGTGTTGAGCCATATTGTCCTTTTTGTGATACAAAATATGCCTGGGCTGATTTTAAATGTATGACAATTGAAGATATTGTTGGAGAAATAAAGCGATTTCAATGTAAAAATTTAGTAATAACTGGAGGAGAGCCATTTTTACAGTGGGATTCAGGATTAAATAATTTAGTGAACTTATTAAAACAAGAATCTTTCTTTATTCAATATGAAACCAGTGGAAAAGTAGAAATCCCACAGAATTCAAAGGGAACAGTGGTTTGCAGCCCCAAATATATCTCTGGAAGATGGTGCATTCCTTATGCAAACTTATCTAGGTGTGATTATTTTAAATTACTAGCAAATAAAAACAACTTAGATCTTATAGTGAAATTTATTCTCTCCAATAATCTTAAGAAAGAAAAAATATATATTATGCCCTTTGGAGCAACAAAGGAAAAACAACTGGAAAATATGCCAATAGTATTTGAATTTTGCAAAAAATATGGATTAAAAATGACTCCTAGACTACATATATTGTGTTTTGGAGAAAAAAAGGGGATATAGTTGTTGTTAGCTGTGATCCGTAACCCGTGATCCCATATCCGATTCTCGGGTTTCATTTTACGCTTCACGCTTTATAGAGGTCATAAACTAACCCACGTCTCTCAATTTGATAACTTGGGTTAAGTATCCCCAAAGACCCACTTGTCCCTTATAACTGTAACTTTAATTTGCTGCGTTCTTATAGGCCTCTTTTATCCTCTCTTTAATGTAATTTACCTCTTCTTCTGAAAATTTTTCTACATCAAAGCAATATCCATCTTCGCCCAAAAGTCCTCCGGGTATTAAGTCTCCTTTCTCATCTGGGTCAGAAATCATGTCACCATAAAAACATACTGACAGCCATCTGTTATCTGGCTCGTCATCTATCACATCCACCATAACAAAAAGTTTTCTGGTAGTCTGATTTTTGTGCTTTGCCCTAAGGGAATAACTAATCCCTTTTCTCTCTATAAAATCTATCTCCACATCTTTAAAACCAAAAATCAATTCCTTAAGTCCTAAAAATCCATTTTTGGCAGTACAATCTGTCCAGTTAATAATAAAATCATCCACCCTTTTAAAAACCTCATTTGCCACAATGATCCCCCTTTTTTATCAATTTATGTTGAACTTTCACTTTTTAAGGGAAAAATGCTCTAAAATATTCCCCTTATTAAATTATTGTTTATTATGTTATTAGAAGCTATAACTATTTATCTATGTATATAAAAAAAGACATATTCATTGTATTCCCCAATTAACCTATACGGTATAAATCTCATCTTCAATAATGATATCACATATGGCATGGTTTTTTTTCTGGTTATATATAAAATATTTTTTTCTCCTTCTTTAATCTCATCTATTAAATATTCTTCAGAGGATTTTTGTGCTTTAGTTTTACTAATAGTTAGTTCTTCTACCTCTGCATTCAGATAAAGACTAAGTCCCCAAAAAGGGACTGTATCAATAAACACGACCTCATTAGGTGCAAAAGGACTTATTTTTTTTATTTGATGTGCCATTAATCTACTGTCTTTTTTATATGGAAATTTTGCCATAGCAAATTTTATCCCAAACAAAAAGATGCTCCATATAATTAGGCTTACCAATGTTTTTTTTGAACTTAAATTAATTTGAATATAATTTCCCACAAAAAGAGAAATGGGTGCAAAAAGAGGAAGTATGTATAAAGGCAGCCTTGATTTGGCAATAAAGAAAATTACCAGGGGAATTAATATCCATAGTAGAAGAAAACATTCTATTGGTTCTTTATTTATTTTTATTTCCCACCATTTCTTGGACCAGATTCTGTATCTGAAGATTGGAAACTTTTTAAAAAAGATAAATGTCCATGGAAGGATGCCAAATACAAGGATGGGGAGGTATATGATAAATGGTTTATACCACTGTGGATTTCTATGATAATGACCAGTTGCAATTCTTTTAAAGAATTCATCAACTAAAAAATATGAAAAAAGATTTTTATATTTTATAACTACCAATATATACCAGGTAAATCCAAAAATAAAGAATACCAATATACCAATGGGATTAAAGAGTTTACCTATTTTTTCTCTATGGTTTAAAAAAAACAAAAATACAATAATTGCAATGAAAGGAATGATACCTGGTGGACCTTTGGTTAGAAAGGCAAGACCAAATCCAAGCCACATAATTATAAGATATAGTAGCTTCTTTTTATTGGTTTCATCTTCTAAAAAACAGAGAATAAATCCATAAACAGCTAGAGTTTCAAAACAGGTTAATATTGTGTCTGTGGTGATAAAATTTGCAGCAAAATAAGGGAATATAGATGTGGCATAAATAATAGGGGGGGATAAAATATTTTCTGTATATAATCTTTTGGAAATCAAGTATATGATCAATACTGTAAGAGAAAAGCACAGTGCATTTGGAAGTCTCGCTCCCCATTCATTCTTGCCCAAAATGGCAATTCCCGAGGCAATGGCCCAGTAAGTTAGAGGAGGTTTTGAAAAGTGTAATATATCATCATTTAATTTTGGTACAAAAAAATTTTTATTTTTTAGCATAATAAGGGCTACATCGGTATATCTACCCTCATCCCTTTCCCAGAGTCCACGGGAGCCTTGAAATACCATTATAAAAACAAAAGGGATTAAAAATAATAAAATGTCTGTTTTTTGAATGTTCATGGTTCCTTGTTAGGTTGATATTAATAATTGGCAAGAAAAAAGATAAAGGAGCTAGCCCTCTTTAGTCAACTAGCTCCCCTAAAAAATTATCTATAACCAGTAATATTTAATCCCTGATATGTGCAATTCCCAAGGGGGTTTTTATTTGTTTTGGGAAGAATTTGCGCTTAAAGTAAAGTGCTACATTAACAAGGGATATTAACACTGGTACCTCCATGAGTGGGCCTATTACCGCGGCAAATGCCTCACCAGAATTTATCCCAAATACTGCCACTGCAACTGCTATTGCAAGTTCAAAATTATTGGAGGCTGCAGTAAAGGATAGGGTTACTGTTTGTTCATATGTTGCATTTGCCCTCATTGACATAAAAAAGGTAATAAAAAACATTAATAAAAAGTATAGACAAAGAGGAATTGCTATATGAAGAACATCCATTGGAAGTGCCACAATATATTCTCCCTTAAGGGAAAACATTACAATAATGGTAAATAGAAGGGCGATTAGGGTTATTGGGCTAATCTTGGGAATAAATTTTTTCTCATATACCTCCTTACCTACAGTTTTAAGTCCTATTATCCTTGATATGATTCCACCTATAAAGGGAATACCTAAATAGATAAATACACTCTTGGCAATTTCTTTTATTGAAATATCAACAATAATACTCTGTAGTCCTAGATATTTGGGAAGTAGTGTGATAAAAATATATGCATAAATAGAATAAAAGAAGACCTGAAAAACTGAGTTAAATGCTACAAGACCAGCACAATATTCTGAATCGCCTTCTGCCAGGTCATTCCATACAATGACCATAGCTATACACCTGGCAAGTCCAATCAAAACAAGACCAACCATGTATTCATGGTAACCTGATAAAAAAGAGATTGCCAGCAAAAACATAAGGATTGGTCCAATAATCCAATTTTGTATCAGAGACAAAAAAAGTATCTTAAAATCTTTAAATACAAATCCAAGTTTTTCATACTTTACCTTTGCAAGGGGAGGATACATCATAAGTATTAAGCCAATGGCTATTGGGATATTGGTTGTTCCTATGGTAAATCTGTCCATAAATTTTGTGATACCAGGAAAGAAATAGCCAATTCCCACACCAATGACCATGGCCAGAAATATCCAAATGGTCAAATATCTATCTAAAAAGCTAAGCTTTTTTTGTTGACTCATAGTTAAAACCTCCTTTTAACAAATTGGTTTTTTTCTAACAACTCTTTTAGCAAATCAAGGTCTTTTAAGTATTTTTCATTGTGTTTTATTTTTTCATTTAGCCAAGTTACTAGTTCCACCTCCTTTTTAAAGTTTTCAGTAAGAGAGTAATATATCCATTTGCCCTGTTTTCTTCCTGAAATTATTTTTGTATGTTGCAAAATTGAAAGGTGCCTTGAGACGGTAGCACCTGACACCCCAAGGAAATCCTTTAAATAACACACACATAGCTCATTGTAGTAGAACAGAACAGCCACGATCCTTAATCTGTTTTTGTTTGATAATGCTGCAAAGATATTACTAATAGAATCCATTTCCCTTGACCTATGAAATATTTAGTTAATTAGCTAAATAGCTAAATATTAATTTTCTGTCAATCTCTTAATGGTGGCAAAGTTATTGTAAAGGAATTGAACTACTCAAAACTAATAAATTTAAAATTTTTTAAGTAACTTTCAAGCTCTTTTTTCTTATCATCCTCAAGTTCTGGGCAATCTTCTATGGTTTTTATTCCCTGACAGACATATGTTGCAAATACAAGACATGTTGGACAGCCACATTTTTTGCAATTGGTTTTCGGAAGTCTTTTTAGAATTTCAAGGGGCTGGGGCTTTTTGGGGATTTCATACATAGGTGTTATTTCTGCCCTATTTTCCCATACGCGGTTTATCTCACCAATTATCCAATTTGCAACTTTGGTTGCCTCTTCTTCGTCCTTAAGTGCGTTTACAGCAATTTTATGGGGATGGACTGTTAGCAGTTTACCATGGATCTTAAAGGTAACAGATGGAGGATTTTTAGTACAAAAATCACCCCCCAATTCTGCATTTAGATATGGAATTACATCTGATAGGTCAGCATCTACCTGAATTATGCAATGCACCCCTTCTTGTTTGGGATTACACTTGGACTTTGTTATCTCTTTTTCCCATTTTTGGATCAACATTTTATCCTCCCCTGGATTTACGTTGACTAATGATTAGTTTATTGGTAGTTTTGCCAACGAAGAAATTAAAATAAAAGGAGAAACCTGTCAATGATTACCTTTGAAGAGGCTGAAGTGAGGGCAAAGATTATAAAGGCCTTAGCCCATCCTGTTAGGCTCATGATTGTGGATATTTTAAGGGAAAGTGAGAAAAGCTTTGCTTATTTAAAGGATATATTTGATTTAGACAAATCCACTATTTCTAAACACCTGTCAGTTCTAAAGGAAGTGGGAGTTGTATCGTCTAAGAAAATAAAAAAAGACATGATATATAAATTAGAGATTCCGTGTGTGATTGAATTTTTTGAGTGTTCCACAAAGGTTTTAAAACATCACATAAATAGACAAAAAGTGGCCATTGGAGACTCAGATGAATCCAGGTAAAACAATTTTTATCTTTTTGGTTTTATTTTTGTCTTCTGGAGTTTTATATGCAGAGACATCTCATCAAAAATTACACAGTTTAAAGTTAGGGGTAAATGTAAGGTTTAGGTATGAATATCAAAATAACTTTAACATAAAATCCTATGGAAAAGATCCTGTGGTGGGAGAGGAGAATGACGGCTTTATAATTGGGAGGTTTAGAACAGGCCTTGATTATTATTTTTTGTCAAAATTACATCTGTCTCTATGGATACAGGATTCCAGGGTGTGGGATCTGGATATACCAGATGATGATTTTTACAAATACAATTTCAACAGAGAGCATAACCCATATAAGGATCCAATGGAGATCTGGGACTCATACATTGAATTAATAGAACCTGCTAATCTTCCAATTACTATTAAAGCTGGGAGACAGAGGATTTATTTTGGTAACAACAGGATATTTGGACCAGGACAGTGGGGCAATACAGGTAGCTGGATATGGGATGCAGCTAGGGCTAATGTTAAAGTTCCAGTAGGGTATTTGAGTGCATTTTATGGACGCTCTGAGATCCATGACCCAGATGACTTTAGTTTAAACCACCGCCATGGATACGAGTGTCTTGGTTTTTATGGTCATATTAAGATGCCTGATAATTTGATCTTTTTAGAGCCGTTTTCCATGACCAAAAAAGACAACCACAATAGATACAAAAGTGAAAATGGAATATATGGAGACCTTGATACCTATTATTTTGGGGCCAGGGCATATACTGGATATATAAAAGGCTTTAAATTTGATTTTTTGTATGTGACCCAAAAAGGAGATTATTCACAGGATGATGTGGATGCATATGGGTATCATGTGTGGCTTGGGTATAAATTAACATCAATATATCTGAAACCACAGATCAGTTTGGAATATTCATATGGATCAGGTGACAGCAACCCAAGAGATGGAAAGCACGAGACCTTTGATGGTGCTTATGGTTCAAAAGACAAGGCCTATGGAAGGATGAACCTTTTTAAATGGCAAAATTTAAAAGATCAGGAAATAAATTTAGAGCTCTATCCTGGAAAAAAATCTTATGTAAAGCTGGAATTCCATAGGTTCTATCTGGCTCAAAAAAGAGATGGTTGGTACCATAATGCAAAAATATATAGGGACAAAAGTGGTGGATCAGGAGATAAGGTGGGTAAGGAATTTGATGTGGTGACTAAATTTAATCCCTGTAAATACGCTGAGATACAGGTGGGATATGGACACTTTTGGCCAGATGAATTTGCTAAAAAGGTAGCTTCAAATACCCAAGCAGATTGGGTATTTTTTATGATTACTTATAAATTTTCTTCTAAACTTTTTTAAATAAGTTCCTTGACAATTAGAAGATTGCATTTATATATTCCCAATGAGCGATATAGAAATATACTAAAACAAAGACAAGGAGGCGAAAAAAATGGATGAAAGGAAAGTATTAGAAAAGGCATTTGAGTTTCACGGTCACATCTGTTGGGCATCTGCTGTGGGAGTAAGGGCTGGACTTGCTGCACTTAAGGCCCTGGGTGTTAAGAGAACTGGGACTTCAGGGGAGCTACATTGTATTGTAGAGATAGGTGATAACCATGGGGCCCAATGTTTTGCTGATGGTGTGCAATATGCAACAGGTTGCACATTGGGCAAAGGAAACATTGAAAAGGCAGGATGGGGGAAATTGGCCTTAACGTTAATTGATAAAATTAATGAAAAGAGTGTGAGGGTATCGTATAAACCTACCAGACATAAATTGATTGCAGAATCTGCCTTTATGAGGAAAAGGGCACAGGGTATTCCTCCTACTCAAATTCCAAGAGAAGAGGCAATGGAGATGGTTAATATAATCTGGGATGCACCTGAAGATGAGATCTTAACAGTAGAGGAAGTCAAGGACCATCCATATGAGGACTATGGAGAGGTAATGGGGCTTGTCCCATGTGATAGTTGTGGTGAGTTAGTTGCCAGGCCATATTTAAGGGTAGTTGGGCAAAAACACATGTGTATCCCATGTTCTGGATATGACAGGTAATTATTATGGAAAATAATATAGGTAAATCCCAGGAAAAATCCCACAAGGGATTTTTCCATAAAATAATACATCTTTTTGGATGGTGGCTTGGATTTATGGGACTTTATTCATCATCTGCTGTATGTCCCTTTTGTGGACAAACTGGATGTCCAGTGGGATTTGCATCTGCTGGAATCCTGGGCGCGATATTTTCTTTTATCGCAGTTTATCTGCATAAGATAAAAATTATTTTTAAAAAATTGTTCAATTTAAAATAAATAGGAGGAAAGCTATGGACTTCCAAGAATTATATGATATGGCACTAAAATTTCATGGACACAGGTGCCCTGCAATGCCCCTTGGCCTTAGGGCAGGTCTTGCTGCAATGAGGGTTTTAGGAGTAGAAAGGTCAAAGGACAAAGAGCTTATGGTCTTGGCAGAAACTGGAAAGGGCCATGCTGCAGGGTGTTTTTTAGACGGCATTATGGCTGCCACAGGTTGCACCTATGGGAAGTCCAATATTCAGAAGTTATATTACAACAAAATGGCATTTACCCTGGTGGATGTAAAAAACAAAAAGGCAGTCAGGGTATCTATTAAACCAGATTTTTTTGAAAAGGCCCTAAATTCTCCTTTTGTTCAAAAGAGAAAACAGGGCATACCTCCCCAGGATATTGAACCTGCAATTGCTGATCCCTTAATAGAAAATATATTTAAAGTACCAGAAGAAAAGTTTTTGGATATTGGCGAGATTACAGAGTTTGAGGTAAAAAAAGGAAAGTCAGTATTTGAGGCAAAGAGGTGTGATGTGTGTGGCGAGCTCACATTTGTAAATAAGCTAAGAGTCTTAGAGGACGGAAAACTGGTGTGTATTCCATGCAGTGGATATGAAGATTAACACAGGAGATTTACCCGTATGATGATCTTAATTGCAAGTCTCTGCGTTTTGGTTTTATCCTTTATTTTTGCAATGTTAGGTTTAGGTGGGGCCATGCTCTACATTCCAGTATTTCACTGGCTTGGCTATGATTTCAAGAGCGTGGCCATACCAACAGGGCTACTTTTAAATGGGGTTACTGCCTTGTCTGCGGCCGTATTTTACATCAAGGCCAAAATGGTTGATATTAAGGGAGGAATACCCCTTATAATTTCATCATTTATTGGAGCCCCAGTAGGGGCCTATTTTACAAAATTTGTCCCAACCAAGCTCCTTATATTCTTTTTTGTCATTGCAATGGCATTTGCTGGAACTCGTATGCTTATCTCCTCCACCCAGCCTGATAGGGAAAAGAAAATGGCCACCACTTTAAAGATGCTACTTATGATTGTTGGAGGCTTTTTTGTTGGTTTTATTGCAGGGTTACTTGGGGTTGGTGGTGGATTTTTATTTGTCCCAATGCTACTTCTCATGGGATATAAGACCAAAGAAGCTGCTGCTACAAGTAGTTTTGTGGTTGTGTTTTCATCATTTTCTGGATTTGCAGGTCACATAGCAGAAGGGCACTTTAATCTTCCATTTATGCTGGCAACTACTATTGCAGTTATAATTGGCTCTCAAATAGGTGCCAAGGTAATGAAGGAAAAGATGAAGGCAAAATGGATAAAGCAGATGTTTGCTATAGTGCTCTTAGCTGTAGCACTAAAGCTTTTTGTGAAAAATTATTCCTATTATTATGCCATTTTTAAAAAGATTTTAGCCCATTTGATTTAGGTTGGATTATTTTAAAAGCAATTCTCGGTGAACACTAAAATTTAAACTAATCAGGGGTAAAAAATTTATAACTGATTAACTTGCCTCGGTGTTCACCGAGAATTCCTGTTTCTAAAACTTTTCAATTGATTCCTATCTGTTAGATTTCTATAATCAACATTATCAACATTATTCTATATAAATACCCTACAAAGATTTTTACAGGAAGCCCTGTTATGAAATTTAAATTAGTATCCAAGTTTAAACCTGCAGGAGATCAGCCAAAGGCCATCGATGAGCTGTATAAAAATTTAAAAACAGGGGCTAAACATCAAGTATTGCTTGGTGTTACAGGTTCTGGAAAGACTTATACCATGGCAAATGTAATAGCCAGAATAAACAGGCCTACCCTGGTAATGGCACCAAACAAGACCCTGGCCGCCCAGCTCTACAATGAGTTTAAACAACTATTTCCTGAAAACGCAGTTGAATACTTTGTTAGCTACTATGATTACTACCAGCCAGAGGCTTACGTGCCAGAAAGTGACTTATATATTGAAAAAGATTCATCAATAAATGAAGACATAGATAAATTAAGACATGCAGCTACTTATTCCCTGCTCACCCGTAGAGACGTTATTATAGTGGCCTCTGTATCGTGTATATATGGCCTGGGATCCCCTGAATACTATAAAAATATGGTCATTCCAATAGGGGTTGGTCAAAGGGTAATAATGGAGGATTTTTTAGAGCGACTGGTTGAGATATATTATGAGAGGAATGACTATGACTTCCACAGGGGGACTTTTAGGGTCAGGGGAGATGTTGTTGAAATAATTCCAGCATATAAACAGGAACAGGCCATCAGGATAGAATTTTTTGGAGACGAGGTGGAGTCTATTTCTGAGATAAACCCCATTACAGGGGAGGTCATGGATCAATTGGAAAAGACGGTTATCTTTCCAGGATCCCACTATGTATCTGAAAAAGATAACCTCATGAGGGCCATCTCAGATATTAGAGAAGAATTAAGGGAAAGGTTAGACTGGTTTTATTCAAATAACAAATTGGTAGAAGCACAGAGGTTGGAGCAGAGGACACAACTGGACCTTGAGATGCTGGAAGAGTTGGGATATTGTAATGGAATTGAAAATTATTCCAGACATTTAGATGGAAGAAAGCCAGGTACTCCTCCTGCCTGTTTATTGGATTACTTTCCAGAGGATTTTTTATTATTTATTGACGAGTCTCACATTACTATCCCTCAAATCAGGGGTATGTATAACGGGGATAGGTCGAGAAAACAAAATTTGGTGGATTTTGGATTCAGACTTCCCTCTGCATTAGATAATCGGCCCCTTAATTTTAACGAGTTTATGTCCAGGATAAATCAGGTGGTCTATGTTTCAGCAACCCCTGGTCCATTTGAAATGGAAATTGCAGAGGGTAGGGTGGTAGAGCTAATAATCAGACCAACTGGACTTGTTGACCCACAGGTAGAAGTGCGTCCTACCATGGCACAGATAGACCATCTTCTCTCAGAATGCAAAAAAAGGATGTCAAAAAATGAAAGGGTCCTGGTCACCACCTTAACAAAAAGAATGGCTGAAGACTTAACTGACTTTTTAAATGAAAATGGTATTCCTTCAAAATATATGCACTCTGACATTGATACCCTGGAGAGGATTTCTATAATTAAGGAGCTCAGGGATGGAACTTTTTATGTGCTTGTGGGTATAAATCTTTTAAGGGAAGGACTTGATATACCTGAGGTATCTCTAGTGGCAATACTTGATGCAGATAAAGAAGGTTTTTTGAGATCTACTTCATCTTTAATCCAGACCTTTGGCAGGGCAGCGAGAAATGTCAATGGAAAGGTGATTATGTATGCAGATACAATCACTGATTCAATGAAACAGGCCATATTAGAGACAGAAAGGAGAAGGAAAAAACAGATAAAACACAACAAAGAACACAATATCACTCCAAAAACCATAATCAAATCAATGTCAAACCCATTATATGAGTTTGGAGAAAGAAAAAAGAAGAAGGTTTTATCTGTTGCAGAATCAACAGAACTTTATTATCTAGACAGGGAAACAATAGAGAAGGAAATTAGAAAGTTGGAAAAAAAGATGAGGAAAGCAGCAAGGGACCTAGAATTTGAAAAAGCAGCTCTATTCAGAGACAGGATCTTCGAATTAAAGGAAATTCTTTTAAAATATTGAGCGTTAATCTATGGACGGAAAAATTCATAAATCTCGATTGGAGTTCTTGTTTTCAAAGGAATTTGTCAAAGAATTTTATCCACTAATTATTGGCTTTGTGATACTAATTTGTGTTTACTTATATGGATTATATATCTTTATGCATATAGAAGGGTGGGGACTTTTGGATAGTTTCTACCAGGTTGTTATAACACTCTCCACAGTGGGATTTAGAGAAGTTCATGAGATTTCAGACCAGGGAAAACTCCATACCTCCATATTAATCTTGCTTGGAGTTGGAACCTATGCATACATTATTGGATCATTTACCAATGCCTTTTTAGAGGGCAAAATACAAATTTTTTGGGGAAAAAAAAGGATGGAAGCAAAAATCTTATCACTCAAGGACCACTATATTATTTGTGGCTATGGAAGGATTGGAAACATAGTGGCAAAGGAACTTAGGCGTGAAGGGTGTGAAATAGTTGTTATTGAAAATGATCCCAAGGCAGTTGAAGAACTTATTGAAAATAAAACCCTATATGTTGAAGGGGATGCCACTGATGATAAAACACTCTATAAAGCAGGACTTCTTAATGCCAGGGCGTTAATTTCAGCCTTGTCAACCGATGCCCAAAATGTCTATGTAACACTAACAGCAAGACAGGCAGCGCCAGATATTACAATAATTGCAAGGGCAGAAAATGAACAATCTATAAAAAAATTAGAACTTGCAGGTGCTAACAGGGCACTTACCCCTCATCTTTTAGGTGGGCTCAGGATGGCCCAGATGGTTCTAAGACCAACAGTTATTAATTTTTTGGACATGGCTATCCATGGAGATGATTTAAATCTACAAATGGAAGAGGTCCTAATACCAGATTCATCCACTATTGTTGGTAAAAATATAATAGAATCAGAGCTTAGACCTAAATTCAACTTAATTATTATTGCCATAAAAAAAGAAAATGGCTCAATGATATACAATCCACAGGCTGGAGAAATATTAGAGGGGGGAGATACCCTTATAGTTGTTGGTAGAAAAATCGATTTAAAAAATTTTAAAGAAACACTTTAACTTTTTATGCTATGGATCTAAAAAAAATAAAAAAAAGAATTGAAGAACTGAGACAAGAAATAGAGTATCACAACTATAGATACTATGTATTAGATGATCCTGAGATCTCTGATGCAGAGTATGATAGGTTATTTAGAGAACTAAAGGAATTAGAAGAAAAATATCCTGAGTTTATAACCCCTTATTCTCCTACCCAGAGGATTGGGGGCAGTCCACTGGATGAATTTGTAAGACGAGAACACACCATTCCCATGTATAGTCTGGACAATGTCTTCTCAAAAGAAGAATTTGAAGAATATTTTTCAAGGATAAAGAGGCTACTTCCTGGGGAGGAAATTTCTTTCTGGGTAGATCCCAAATTAGATGGTCTGGCGTTGGAAATAATATATGAAGGTGGCAAGTATATGGCCGCTGCCACCAGAGGAGATGGTTATGTGGGAGAAGATGTTACTGAAAATGTTAAGACCATTAAAAATGTACCATTACTACTTAGAAAAGGAGTAAATCCCTCTCCAGAATATATTGAAGTTAGAGGAGAGGTGGTAATATCTAAAGAAGATTTTTATTTGTTGAATCAAAAGCAACTTAAAAATAATCAAAAGACCTTTGCCAATCCCAGGAATGCTGCTGCGGGGTCTATCAGGCAATTAGATCCAAAGGTAACTGCTTCAAGACCCCTTAAATTTTTTGCATATGGTATTGGAACAGTAAGATGGGCTCATGGATCAGGAGATTTAATCAATTCACAAAGTAAAATAATGGGGCTTTTAACACAACTTGGATTTAATATTGTTCCCTTTGCGAAGTATTGTAAGGATAAAGATGAGGTGTATTTATATTTTAAGGAAATTGAATTAAAAAAGGATGATTTTCCCTATGAAATTGATGGGGTGGTGGCAAAGGTAGATTCTTTAGATCAGCAATCAAGGTTAGGGGCAACAGCAAGATCTCCAAGGTGGGCAATTGCCATTAAATTTAAAGCAGAACAGGCTGAAACTCTGTTAAGAGATATAGTGGTGCAAGTGGGAAGGACTGGTGTACTCACTCCAGTAGCTGTATTAGAGCCAGTTGAAATTGGTGGAGCGGTAGTAAAAAGGGCAACTTTGCACAATGAAGATGAGATCAGGGCGAAGGATTTAAAAATAGGCGATTGGGTAGTGGTACAGAGGGCTGGGAATGTAATACCAGAGGTAGTTAGGCCCATAAAAGAAAAAAGGTCTGGAAAGGAAAGGGAGTTTGTATTTCCTAAAAAATGCCCTGTTTGTGGGAGTGGTGTGGTGAGGCTTGCGGGTGAAGCAAATCATAGGTGCATAAATGCTTCTTGTCCTGCAAGACTAAAAAGGGGGCTTGCATACTTTGTATCCAAGGCAGGTCTTGATATTAGTGGAGTAGGGGAGAAGTGGATAGAGATATTTGTGGACAAGGAAATTATAAAAGATTTTGCAGACCTATTTCTCCTCAAAAAATCTCAGATATTACATCTTGAACGTATGGGGGACAAGCTTGCAGAAAATATGCTTAATGCCATTGAAGAAGCAAAGCAGAAGGCAACACTTGATAAATTTATTTCAGCCCTGGGTATAAGATTAGTAGGGGAACAAACAGCCAGAGTACTTGCTGAAAGATTTGGATCTTTAGACAGACTGGCTCAAGCCTCTATTGAAGAATTACAGGAGATCAGAGATATTGGACCAGAAGTGGCAAGGTCCATATATACTTTTTTTAGAAATCCAGAAAATCAAAGACTCCTGAAAAAATTTAAAGAAATAGGACTCTGGCCCACAAAAAAAGAGAAGAATAAAGATGAAACAGTAAATCCCCATGTTGCAGGAAAAAAGTTTATTTTCACGGGAAAGTTAGAAAATCTTACAAGGAGCAGGGCAAAGGAATTAGTTGAACAAGCTGGAGGTCGGGTAGTTGGTAGTATATCAAAAAATGTAGACTTTGTAGTGGTTGGTAAAGACCCAGGGAGCAAATTTAATAGGGCAAGGGAACTGGGATTAAAAATAATAGATGAAAATGAATTTTTAGGCTTGATAGAAAATAAATTTTAAATAAATGGAGGCAAGCTATGGGTACTTATGCAATTGTAACTGGGGCTGCTGGAAGAATGGGCTCTGCAATATGCAGTTTGATTAAAACAGATGATGATATGGAACTTATAGGGGCAGTTGAAAGGGCTGAATATTTAGAAAAAATAAAAAAAGTGGCTCCTAATGTCTCAAGTGATTTAAAGGAGATCACAGCAAAATATAATGATGCTGTTATTATTGATTTTACTTATCCTGAAGTCACCCAACAAAATGTAGAAGTGGCTGTGTCATCTGGTAATCCCATGGTAATTGGAACAACAGGCCTAAATGATGAACAGATGAAATTGCTAGAAGATGCGGCAAAAAAAATACCTATATTTTGGGCGCCTAATATGAGTGTAGGAATAAATGTACTATTAAATTTACTGCCTAAGTTTGTGGAGCTGTTAGGGGATTTATATGATGTAGAGATATCAGAGATTCACCATAAATTCAAAAAAGACGCTCCAAGTGGAACAGCTGTTAAACTCGCCCAAGTACTTAAAGAGGCAAAGGGCTTCAAGAAAGAGGCAATAAGATACTGCAGGGAGGGTATAATTGGTGAAAGACCAAAGGAGGAGATAGGTGTCCAGACCTTAAGGGGGGGAGATGTGGTAGGAGATCATACAATCTACTTTTTTGGACCTGGAGAGAGGATCGAGATAACCCACAGGGCACATTCAAGGGAAACCTTTGCCCAGGGGGCAATTAGGGCTGCAAAATGGATTGTGACCAAAGAGCCTGGGAGATTATATACCATGAAGGATTTATTTGAAGACGTGTAACTGGTTATAATCATGAAAAAATGGGTTTATGTCCTATTCTTCTTTTTATTTTTAAATAGTACCTTTTCTTACAGCTACAATGTAGAGAAACGAAAGTTAGATAAGGGACTTATATACTACAATTTTAAAGGCGAATACAAAGATAAGAAATATGATATATATATTTTAAAGATAGACCCTAGCTATTTTTCTTTTGAATTACTTATGTCTTCTAAATTAAACATCAATCCATTGTCGTTGAAGGAATGGTCCAAAAAATACAATCTTGTAGCTGTGATCAATGCTAGCATGTTCTGGAAAGACAAAAGTACCAGCACTGGATATATGAAAAATCAGGATTATGTAAATCAAAAGATAATACACAAAAGATTTGGAGGTTTTTTAGTATTTAATCCAAAACAAAAAAATATACCGCAGGTCGCCATTATTGAAAAAGACTATACCAAAAACTGGAAGGAAATACTTACCAAATATGATACAGTTATACAAGATTATAGGATGATCGGAAAAAATAGGAAAAATTTATGGCATATTGACAATAATACACATAGTGTTTCAGCCATTGGGATTGATGAAATGGATATGGTGCAATTTATATTTAGTTATTTACCGTTATCAATACATGACTTAAATGAGATCTTGTTAACTTTACCTATAAAAATAAAATCTTGTTTGTTTACTGAAGGAGGAAGTACCTGTGGTATGTATTTAAGATATAAAAATTTTGAAAAAAATCTAAATGGATATTCAAAAATGGATATATTTCACAAAAATAAAAATAGTCCAGTAATTCCAAATATTATAGGAATAATAAAAAAAGCTAACTAAAGGAAAAGTATATGAGAATTTTTGTTTTAATTTTTGGTGTAATTTTTTTAATTTCTATCTCACAAATAGCTCAGTCAAATATAATAGATGACTTGCTAAATAATTACAAAAACATTCATTCCATTGAAACAAAATTTCATCAGATATTAAAAAGTAAGACCACCAAGGATGAGGAAATAAGATCAGGAAAAATATTTTGTGAGAAGATAAAAGATTCAGTAAAAGTTAGATGGGAAGTAACAGATCCAGAAAAAGAGATACTCATAGTAAATGGGGAAACAATATGGGATTATTTTCCAGAGGAAAAATTGGCTTATAAATACAAATTATCAAAGGTGGAACAGTCCAAAATTATATTTGATTTAATAAGCGGAAAATTGGACTTAAAGGAAAAGTTTAATATAAAAATAGAGGATCAAGGCAAAAACATAGGTTTGACAAAAATAAAATTGGTCCCGTTTAATCCAGAGCCCAACATGGTCCTTGTATACCTGTGGATAGATGAAAAAAATTTAATCAAAAAGATAGACATAATAGATTTTTTTGGAAATGAAAACATAATAGAATTTAATGATATTAATATTAACAAAAAAACTCCCCAAGGCCTTTATGGTCTTCCTAAAGGAATCAAGATTTTAGAAGGAAGACCCAATTAAATATTGTGACTCGTGAATAGTGATAGTGAATCCAAAACATATATCGAGTCTCCTGATTATGAATAACAATCACGTCAACATGAAGAACCTAAATTTAGTGATTAGTAAATTGAATAATTAAAAAAAATTTATATTTTATTTTTTGTCTCATAATGAATATTATGTAAACTTAAAATATTAACATTAAGAACCGCAATGAGGTCATTTTCTTATTGACCATTATTCTATCCCCCTTAGTTAATTTACGATTTACCATTCACGATCTTGGATTTTAAAAATACTTTACTCAAAAAGTGTTTTTATTAATAGCGAATTTTAATGTGTCATAGAGATGATTACGTTTAATTTTATTATACATTTTATATGTTTAACAAAATTAAACATATAAATATTGTTTAATTTTGTTAAATTTCTTTCTGTACCATAGGAAGAAATCATTTTGGCATCTTTACTTTTCTTGTTTTAAAAGTTAACTATTCCCTAGCTTATGTTTATCAAACTAATAAACACTGGCTAACCCAGAAATTAAAATAACAATCTATAATATATAAGTCATTATTATAAGCCAAGTCTATATAAAATTTTGGCTTAGGGGTGTTATATGAAACGAAAATATATATGTTTTTTTATTCTTATTCTACTTATTCCAGGTGTTTTATATGGTTACACTGAATCGAAATTTATATCTTTTTTAAAAAGGTATGGGGCATACAATGTAATTAATATTGAACTCAAAGATAAGTCCAAGAAGGATAAGTCTATATTAGCCTATGCAAACTCAAAAATTTTTTCAGGTTCACCTGATGAAGCCATATCAATTTTAAAGGGTGTGGACTTCAAGGATGAAGATTTATTGGCCAAGCTGGAATTTACCCTAGCTAGGGCATATCGATATAAAGGTGATTTTTATAATGGACTTCTCCACTATGCCAAGGCGTTTCACCTAAGTGGAGATCCAAGACAATTACTTAAGGAGCCTGACATTCGCAATTTCTTTAAATCTGTTATTTTAAAGTGGTCTTTGGATTTATTATATACGGGTTCTTTTTTGAATAACGACAAATTCCTTCGACAAAAAAAAGAAGTTCTAGACATCATAAAAATTTCTCAAATTCTCTGGCCCAAGGATAAAGAATTTACAGCTATCTACCACTCTATTTTAAGACTAAATAGCAAGGATTTTAGCTTTAGTCTCTCAAATAATGAAATTAGAGATTCTATTATATCTTTTCTGGCATCTTTGGCCATTAAATATAAAAATAATATTAACTCTTCTTTAAAGCTTTTTAAGAATCCATCTCAGAGATATGTATTGGATTTAGTTTATGAGAAAATTAATAATGACGAGATCTCTCTTGATCACAAAAGTGATTTATTGAATATTCCAAAGTGTATTAGTTTTTTTGATATACTTATAAAAAGACTTAATCAAAATAAATGGATTATTACTAACAGTTCATACCTATTGAAGAAGCTAAAAATACAAAGTCAATTAGTAGGAGTTAACAATTTTCTCAATACAATTAATGGGGAACTCAATAGTGTTTTTGTTCCCTCAGAGATAAAGGAAGAATTAAAACAGATAAAAATCGCCCTAATTTTAATGAATAAAGACTATGGTCTCTTAAAAAAAGAGCTTCCTGATATGGATTTTAAGAAGTTACCTTTATCTTTAAAGATTTCCATATTATTGCTATTAGACAAGGTATCGTCTTTAGATATTGGATTAACTAAGGATGAATTTAAAGAGATTTGTCTTTTTCTACAACCCTTTGGTTTTAATCCGTATGGTTTCAATTCAGATTTTGATATACCAAATCAGGAAATAGAAAAAAAATTAAATATGTATCCATTGGATTATTTTCTTAGATATGCATATCTAAAAAATACAATAATAAATGGACAAGGTAATGAAGCCCAGTTAAAACAAGCGATATTTTTATATAAAGAAACTATTTTAGGACAAATGGCTATTTTAAAGCTTGCTAAAAATGTTATAGATACAGGAAATACAACATTATTCAAAAAATATATAGAATTATTTGATTATAAAAATTTAAATCAAAGTCTACTAATTAATTATTATAAGCTCATGATAGATTATTATACAATAAAGAACAATTTTAATAAAGCAATGTCTTATTATGAAAAGATTTTTGAGATATCTCCAGATTCATTAAATCCTGAAGAACTAATCAAAGTAGCATTATATTATCAAAAAAATAGTAATATTGATTTGAGCCAAAAAATCTTCAAGCACCTTTGGAATAACAAAGATAATTTGAATAGAAAAATTCAAGCAGAGATTTTATTTTGGATGGCTGAATGCCATCAGATCCAAGGTAACCTTGACGTTGCTATAGACGAATATCTTAAAGTTTATTGGTTTTATAGGGATCAATATATCTGGTCCATTACAGGATTATATAGGGCGGCTTTGATATATGAACAAAAAGGAAACCTTTATATCGCAAAAAAAATATTGAGAGATGTGGTTAAAAATGCCAGGAGAAAATCTGAAAAAGAGGCAGCACAGGCAAGGCTAAATGACATTAATAAGAAAATAAATGCAACTTCTCAAAAACTATTTTGGTTTTAATTGATCCATTTTTAGTTTTAACAAATAGGACTCTTTTTTAAGGATCTCTGAGGAAAGTTTTTTGTGTGAAATCCTATATGGACTGCCATATACGATTTTACACGTGGCAAAAGGTAAGGGAAGTTGAAATCTATCCCATGATTTGTAAAAAATCTTTTTAAAATTTACAAAGGATCTAACAGGGACTATTGGAATATTTAGCTTCCATGCCAAATATATTACCCCTTGCTTGGGGATGTGTCTTGGACCAGTTGGTCCATCAATTGTAACAGCTATGTCCTTTGGATGATTATTAACCATCTTGGTTAATTTTTTTAGGGCCTTCACTCCTCCCCGGGTACTGGATCCCCTTATTGTAGCATATCCAAACCTGTTTAATATTCTACTTACAAATTCACCATCCCTGCTTTCACTAACTAAAATTACAACATCTTCGTGTCTGTGGACATATATTGGGGCAAATAACTCATCATGCCATAAGGTAAATAAAACTACCCTCCCCTTTTCTCTACACCTAAAACCTATAACCTGTTCTATACCCACTTGGCTATACCTTAAAGTCTTATACCAGAACTTTAAAACAAAGCTGAGAACGGGTGCAGTTTTAATAAAATCTATTTTCATAATAGGTTACGTGAACAACTTAATCTTATATATAAAGTAATTTATATAATAAACTAGAATTTAAAACAATTTTTTAAAGTATTTAAACAATCCTTTCTTTTCAACTAATTTGAAAAAGAACAATTGACAAGAGGAATTTTTTTATCTACGATTTAATGACCTGCGGTCAATTAATGACCAGGAGTCAACTATGGCCAAAAAACAATTGCAAAAATCCCGTCAAACAAAGCTAGAGTTAATGCAATCTGCTGTTGAACTTTTTGGAGAAAAGGGGTTTGTTTCCACCACTATATTAGAGATCACAGAACGAGCTGGGTATGCAAAGGGAAATTTCTATAGGTATTGGAAGAGCAAGGACGATATTTTTTTAGAAATAATGGAGAAAAGATTAAGTGAGTATAGGGAAACTAGAAAAGACGGTCTTAAAAAGGCAAGGTCTATCCAAGATGTAATGGAAGTAATTGTGGATTTTTTAGAGACAATAATTGATGATAAGAACTGGTCAAAGGTCTTTTTGGAGTTCACAATACACGCTTTTTCCAATCCACAATTAAGAGGTAAGTTGAATAAAAGCAATTACAGGCTTTCTACAGACCTATTTGCCCGCATACTCTCCCCTTTTTATATGGACACAGAAAACTCAAAAAAATTAGGTGCCCTAGTGACAGCCTTATTTGAAGGGTTTCTAATTCAACAAGCCCTGGACTCTAAGGTTATTGATAAAAAAGATTTAAGGGAAGCAATTATGATTATGTCAAAATACTTTTTAAAGGTCTAAAGGAGAATTTTTATGACAAAAAAATCTATTTATCTAATTATTTCAATCTTGTTAGTTTATTCAGGAAATGTATTTGCATCACCTAGGTCTCTCAATAAATGGAAACCGAAATTTGATCCATCAACTGCAAAATATCGATGTATAGTCTCAAATGTCTCCCATCCTGTGATAAAAGGAGTGTACGCGGGAATCCTTATAAGGGACAAACTGTGGGAGAGGACTGGCGGGAAAATCTATTTTGATTACAAACCCTTTTCCATGTTGGGAGGTGAAGTTGAGGTATTAAATTTACTCAGAATGGGGGCCATTCAGGGAATGGCTGTTAGTTCAGTGGCTGCAACAAATTTGGGGCCTAGGTTTGGTCTTGTAAATCTTCCATTTTTAATAAATTCTTTTGATAAGCTGGACAAATTTACCAAGAGTGGGTGGATGTTTGAGCATTTTATGAACGCCATGGACCATCAAGGCATAATTGGTCTGGATATAACTGGATATGGAAATTACGGTTGGGCGACTACCAAACCTGTTAGGACCATTAAAGACGCAAAAAAAATCAAGTTTAGAATAGCAGAAGCAGCGGTAAATCAGTTGCTCTACAAACAGTGGGGGCTGAATTTTGTGGTTATGCCTTGGCCAGATGTACATGTGGCCTTAAAGCAAGGGGTAATAAGTGGATTGGACCACACTCCAACTGTTTGTAATATAACAAAAAAGTTTGAAGTGGCCAAGTATTTTACCCAAATAAACTATGCCCAGGGACTCTTTATATGGATATTCAATAAACAGTGGTTTTATTCCCTACCAAGGGATCTGCAAAAGACATTTAAACAAGTGGTGCATGAGGTTTGTTCTCAAATAAGAGAAGAGACAAAGATTCAAGAACAAGAGGAAATAGAGAAGGCAAAGCACTCAGGCGTGAAATTCTTTAAACTGTCAGAAGAAGAAATGAAGATTTTAAAAAAGCAGGGAGATTTAGTGCATAAAAAATATGAAAAAGAAATAAATGAACTCTATCCTGGGGACAAATACCGTCCTAAAAACTATTTAAAAGAAGTTCAAACCTATATGGGGTATTCAGTTGACTAGTAGAATAAGTAAAAAAGGGGTCTATTTCCTTGGTAAAATTGAAAAGATAGTAACCTTTTTAGAGGAGTGGACCCTTTTTATCTCTGTTATTTCAGCCATGGTAGCCCTTTTTATCAATATAATTTTAAGATATTGCTTTAATTCCAATCTGCCATGGAGTGAGGAATTTGTTAGAGAAGTCATAATATATACCACTTTTATTGGATGTAGCTTGGCAATAAAAAAAGGTGCAGAAATAAAGATTGATGCTACTATTTATTTATTTCCTTGGCTTAAAAATAAGCTAAATGTATTGTCTAGGATCGCAACCTTTATTTTTTCTTTTTTTCTTATTTATTATGGATCTAAGATGGCAATTATGATGCATACATCCAATCAAAAGACCATTGTATTGAAGATACCTTTAGTTATACTATACTCTGTTTTGCCAATAAGTGGTCTTTTTATGTCATTTAGAGTTATCTATTCCTTTTTACATCCTGGATGCAACAAAGAGTAAGCATGAACCTGAGTGATTTGGTAGTTTTTTTGATTTTACTTGGATTTATGGCCTCAAATATACCTGTGTATATTTGTCTATATTTTACATCAGCACTTGGACTTATCCTGTTTACGTCCTTTCCAATAGAACTCTTGACCCAAACACTCTTTAGGAGCTTAGATAATTTTGCCCTGGTGGTTGTTCTATTTTTTATACTCTGTGGGAATACCATGAGTTCTGGAGATATTGTAAATAGACTAATCAGGGTAGCTAATGCATTAGTTGGATGGCTCCCTGGTGGACTTGGTATGGCAGGGGTTATTGGATGCGCCCTTTTTGGAGCCATATCAGGCTCTACTGTTGCAACAGTGGTGGCAATTGGGGGAGTAATGATTCCTGCACTTTTAAAAAATGGATACGATGAAAACTATTCCCTGGGTATTATGGCAACATCCCCAAATCTGGGGGTGATTATTCCTCCTAGTATTAGCATGATTCTATATAGCATGATAAGCAATGTTTCTTTAGAGGGCCTATTTTTAACAGGGTTTGTTCCTGGTATAATGATTGTAATATTTACCTGCATATATACCTATTTTCAATTTCACAACAAGTCTAAGTCGCCCAATGGAACGTCTTTAAAAAATTTTTCAAGTGAAGAACTCATATCTGCATTAAAAGATGGTTTCTGGGCCCTGCTTCTCCCTGTAATTATATTTGGCGGAATCTTTTCTGGTATGTTTACCGCAAATGAAGCAGCTGTTATTGCGTCTGTTTACGCCTTTTTTGTGGAACTTTTCATTCACAAAGCTATTACTTTTAAAGAAGTAAAAGAAATTACAGTTAGCTCTGCAGTAACCTCTGCCACCCTTTTAATTATAGTAGCAGGAGCCACATGTTTTGGAAGGTTTTTGACCCTGGAAAATATACCATTTCGCATCTCTTCTCTGGTAATGAATGTTATACACTCACCTTTGCTATTTTTACTGGTCATAAATATAATCTTTCTAATTGTGGGCATGTTTATGGACATAATCTCTGCTACTTTAATCCTTGGCCCTGTATTTATTCCAATGCTATATAGCTTTAATATAGATCCCATGCATTTTGGGCTTATTATGACAGTAAATCTTGCTATAGGATATTGTACCCCTCCAATGGGAGTGAGCCTCTTTATCACCAGTGCACTGGCAAGGCGAGATTTTTTGTTTGTGTCTAGAGCAGTAATGCCCTTTTTAATAATTCAATTGATAGTGTTATTGATAATCACATATTTTCCCAGTGTATCACTATTCTTACCTAAGATCTTGGGATTTGTACATTAACCTATATAATTCAATTTATTTTTTACCCTTGACAAGAATTGTTAAAGAAAATAAACCTGATTAAGTTGTTAGCTTAGAGAACAAAATTAATAAACAATACCTATGTGTTGTACTTCTGGGACCTCAAACCTAAAAAGAGAGAAGAAAATATGAGAGATCTGTCTTTTTCTCCTGGAGGGATCAGTTTTAATTTTTTGGCCAGTTATCCCGAAAAAACAAAGATTTTGCCATTTCCTGAAAAAATTGTAATTCCCCTAAAACAAGATTTGTCCCCTCAACTCACCCCTCTGGTCAAAAAGAAGTCAAAGGTAAAAGCAGGAGAAATAATAGCAAAAGGCCCATATGGATCTTTAATGTGTCCAGTGGACGGTGAAGTATCAGAGGTTATTAAAGATTTTAGATCTCATCTTGGGGGAAGATGTGTTGCTATAATAATTTCCACAAATGATAGAGGTTTTTCTACTGAGTTTACAACAAGGGATGGAATTTTAGATAATGTAATAACAAGCGGGATTATAGACAATCAAGATAAGGTGTTATCTTTGGCAAAGAAGATGGAAATAGCTCAAAAAAACAAAGTAGATACTGTGATTGTAAATGGACTTGAAGAAATTATTGCCAATGGGAAAAATTACTTTTTTCTCCAAAAAAGGATAAATTTAATAAAGAAGGGATTTGAACAGGTTATAGATGTTTTTAGACCCCAAAAGATATTTTTGGCAATATATAATGATTATAAAAATATTGAAGGCTTTGAAGATCAGCTAGAGTCCCAGTTAGGGTCCTTGGGAATCAAGGTAATATTTTTGAAAAACAAATACCCTCAACATAAAACTCCCCTTCTTGTAAATACTATCTTAAATAAATATGTTGATATAGGTGCGTCTGTAGAGGAATCTCTCAAAGTATCTATACTGGATTTAGAGACAATATATCATTTAGGTTCATTGATTGAAAAAAGTGTTCCTTACAGGGAAAAAATAGTAACTGTAATTGATGGTGAGATTAGCAATACCCAACTGGTTCAGGTACCAATAGGAACACCTATTTACTACATTTTAGAAAAATTAAATATAAATTTAGACTCTATATCACAAGTAGTTATTAATGGAACCATATCTGGTTCTTCTATTTTTGATATTAATTATCCTATTACCAAAGATATTGGATCTATTTTTGTTTTGAAGAAAGGCCAGACACCTACCTATAGTGATTCAGTGTGTATTAAATGTGGACTTTGTGTTGAAGCATGTCCAATGGGTTTAATGCCACTTTTTATTTTTGGATACTCTAAAACAAAACAATTTGATTTTACTAAAAAATTTTTTATTGAAAGATGTATTGAGTGTGGTTGTTGTGCATATGTGTGCCCTGTAAATATTCCATTGGTTCAGTGGATAAAGTATGGGAAAGAAAATTTAAAATAAGGAGTAATACCCTTATGAATAATTTAGTTGTATCACCTGTTCCCCATCTTCACAGTGGAAATAGTCTACAAAATATAATGTTAGATCACATTATAGCACTTATACCTGCAACTTTTTTTGCAATATATTTATTCAAGCTAGCTGCATTAAAGGTTGTATTTATATCAGTTTTATCTGCAGTTGGTTGGGAAGCACTACTTCAAAAGTTGACAAATAGAGACATTGTAATAAGTGATCTCACTTCTGTTTACTATGGCCTATTATTTGCCATGCTGCTTCCACCCACCCTGCCCTGGTGGATCGTTATAATTGGGACTTTCTTAATGGTGCTTTTAGGAAAAGAGGTATATGGAGGATATGGCGCCAATCCATTTAATGGAGCACTTATTTCCTGGGTGATTTTAAAGATATCCTTCCCTGATTTTATGGGAAAATGGATTAATCCAATAAAAGGATTGACAACAGATTTGACCCCAATTGAGGTGTTTAAGACCCAAGGGATTGAATATGTCCACCATTATTTTTCCTACAAGAATATGTTCTTAGGGTTTAGATCTGGGTTCATGGGACAAGTATCCGTTATTTGCCTCCTAATTGGAGGCATTTACTTGCTTGCTCGTAAGAGAATAAATTGGAGGATACCAGTTGCTTATTTAGTTGGAGTTTTTTTGTTTTCCTTTATTTTTTGGGGGATTGGCTCCACTTCTTTTGGTGACCCAATTTTTCACTTACTCGCAGGTGGAACATTTATCTCTGCGTTTTTTTTGGCAACTGATATGCCTTCCTCTCCTGTTTCTCCCCAAGGGATGTTATTATTTGGATTTTTCTGTGGAGTCTTAACTGTGGTGGTAAGGCTTTGGGGTAGTTGGACCTTTGGTGCATATTATTCTGTGTTAATAGTCAGCCTTATCACTCCTTTTTTGGATAAAATATTACCTGAGCCATACGGGAGGTAAGTTAAAGGTGAATGTCAAAGAAATCCTTCGAATGGTCATAGTGCTTACTGTTGTTTGTGGTGTTTGGGGGGGAGCCTTATCCATTGTTAAGAAGGTCACTGAACCACAAATTGAGTATCAACGAATAAAAAACATAAAGGCCCCAGCACTAAAAAAAGCCCTTACAGTGGATTACGATAATGATCCAGTAAAAGACAGAATAAAGGTTGTAGTGGGTAAGGATGCCAGGGGTAAGGATATAGTAAAAAATATTTTTCTTGCAAAAAAAGGTGGTAAGATAGTGGCTGTTGCACTTGAGGCCTATGGTGCAGGATATGCAGGAAATGTCGGTGTGATGGTCTCAATTAATTTGCCTTCTGAGACCATAGGGGGCATTGCCATTACTACTCATTCTGAGACACCTGGTGTAGGGACAAGGGCAATTGAGAGTTCAAAGTTTAAAAACCAGTTCAAAAACAAACCAATTACTGCTAATTTTCTGCCAGGTAGTGGAACCATTGATGCTTTTAGTGGTGCAACTTACACATCCAATGGAATTATGAGGGCAGTACAAAATGCAGTAAATATTTATAAAAAAATAAAAAATAAAATTGGAGTCTAACGGTCCATTAAATTGTTAATTCCTTGATTTTAAGGAGAAAATCATGTCCAGGCTAATTCAAGAGTTTACAAAGGGACTGTGGAAGGAGGTACCTCCTTTTAGATTCGTTTTAGGACTTTGTCCCACCCTTGCAGTAACCAGCAGTGCCAGCAGTGCCCTTGGACTTGGATGTGGGGTCATTTTTGTGCTACTTGTGAGCAACACTCTTATCTCAATCTTTAGAAATTTTATCCCATCCAAAATAAGGGTTCCTGTATTTATTGTTATAATAGCTTCTGCAGTTACCATTGTTGAGCTATCTATGGAGGCCTATTTTTACTCACTCTATAGAGTACTTGGTATCTGGATTCCTTTAATCGTTGTAAATTGTTTGATTTTGGGAAGGGCTGAAGCATTTGCCAGAAAAAATCCAATCCTGTACTCCATTGCTGATGGCCTTGGTATGGGGCTTGGCTATACTATTTCGTTGGTTGCCCTGGCTTCCATTAGGGAAATTATAGGCGCTGGGACATGGTTTGGTATGAGGGTTATGCCAGCATCATATATAGGATTTGGATTATTACAAAGGCCTCCAGGGGCTTTTATTTGTCTTGGTCTGATTCTAGCTTTAATGAACTTTATTTCTACAAAAATAGAAGGTCAAGGCGCTTAGATTAAAAATTTAATTTACCAGGAGTAGATATTATGAGCGATTATATCCTCATGATGGTAACAGCTATTTTTGCAAATAATATTTTATTGGTTAGATTTTTAGGAAACTGCCCTTTTGTGGGTGTTTCTACCAGTCTAGACAGTGCCATTGGAATGTCTGGGGCTGCCCTATTTGTAAATGTTCTATCTAGCTGCATTACATGGATGGTCTATAATTTTATATTGGTTCCCCTGGAATTGGAATACCTAAGAACAGTGGCCTTTATCCTGGTAATAGCATCACTTGTACAATTGGTTGAGATAATCTTGCAAAAGGTTGCTCCTGCACTTTATAGATCCCTTGGGATTTATTTGCCTTTGATTACTACAAATTGTATGATATTTGGTGTGGCTGTTTTAAATGTACAACAAAAGCATACCTTTATGGAAACTTTTGTTTACTCAATTGCCACTGCCATTGGTTTTGACCTAGCCCTTATTATTCTAGCAGGTATAAGGGAGAGATTTGCATTGGGTAGAATCCCCACACTATTTCAAGGATTTCCCATTGCCCTTATTACTGCTGGGCTAATGGGGCTTTGCTTCTATGGTTTTGTGGGATTGGGACAATAAAAACATAAGGAGAAACATATTATGTCTCCAATTATCACTGCGGCTTTGATAATGGCTATCTTAGGTTTGTGTTTAAGTCTATTTTTAGGAATAGCTGCCAAGGTATTTTATGTTGAAGTAGACCCCAGAATAGAATCTATTTTAGATGTGCTTCCAGGGGCAAACTGCGGTGGATGTGGATATGCAGGGTGTAGTGATTATGCCGAAGCAATTGTAATGAAAAATGAAGAACCCAACAAATGTGTAGCTGGAGGTGCCAATGTAGTTGAAGCTGTGTGTTCCATTTTAGGTGTTTCTGCATCATTAGGGGAAAGAAAGATAGCCAGGATTCAATGTAGGGGAGACAATAAAAATGCCAAAAAGAACTTTGAATATATAGGGGCTAAAGACTGTTATGCTGCAATAATTGCCACTGGGGGCAACAAGGCGTGTGAGTTCGGCTGTATAGGACTTGGATCATGCGTGGAGGCATGTCCTTTTGGTGCGTTATCTATGGGTGATAATGGAATTCCTGTTGTCAATGAAGATATATGTACAGGATGTGGATGTTGTGTAAATGCATGTCCTAGAAATATCCCAAAACTCTTTCCAGCATCTCAAAAGGTAGCAGCCCTTTGCTGTTCCCAGGAAACAGGAAAAACAGTTAAGAGCGTTTGTAAAGTGGGTTGCATTGGGTGTGGTATATGTGCCAAGAAATGTCCAGAAAAGGCAATTAAGATGGTTAATTCCTTACCGGTTATTGACAATAAAAAGTGTACAGGGTGCTTAGAGTGTGTTAAGAAATGTCCAACTGGGGCAATGGTGAGCTTAGTAAAAGAAACATCCCAGGAAGAAGAGCAAGAAGATAAGGCCAATGCAGCTTAGTTCAAAAATTGAAAGTGGTGAGGTAGTTGAGCTACTTGGAAATGGAGATGCCAAGGTGAAGGTGGAGAGACGTTCCCAATGCGTGGGGTGTTCCCATAGGGGGATTTGCGATCCATTTGGCAGCAATTTTATGGTTATTAGAGCAAAAAATAGTATAAATGCCCAAATTGGCGATAAGGTTGAAGTCAAATTTTCTCTGGTAAAAAGGGGCAGTGCCATTACTGTACTTTATATTATCCCCCTTATTTTATTTTTGTTTGGTGTTATATTGGGTAATTTTATTAATCCCCTAAAAAATAAGGACCTGTCCGCTTCTCTTATGGGTATATTGTTTTTGATCATTTCATTTATTGGCATATATATCTATAACAAAATATTGGTCAGACAGAAACCTTCCTTATTTCCCGTAATAACCCGAAAAATCTAAACAATTAGAGGTAAAAAATATGAAGAGATACAGACTCTTGTTTGCTGGCTCAGGAGGCCAGGGAATAATTACTGCAGCAATATTACTTGCAAAAGCTGCAGTTATATATGAAGGACTAAATGCTGTGCAATCTCAAAGCTATGGTGCTGAGGCAAGGGGTGGCCTCAGTCGCTCAGATGTTATTATTTCTAGGGAAGAGATATACTTTCCCAAAGTAACCCAACCTAATATTTTAATATGTCTTACTCAGAGGGCCTATAATAATTTTTTTAATTCCATTAGACCTGGTGGCATATTGATTGTAGATGACTTTTTAGTTAATCAGGAAATTAGTGCAGATGCAATCACCTACTCTCTTCCCATTTATGAGACCTTAAGAAATGAATTGAACACCACCCTTGGGCTTAATATTTGCACCCTTGGTGCCCTTGTGGGACTAACAAATATTGTATCACCAGATTCAATAAAAAATACACTCACGGATAGTTTTCCAGAGACCTATTTGGATCTGAATTTTAAGGCCTTTGAAATTGGTATGAAATTAACTGAGGGTAAAAAGAAATTTTCCCTGTAGATAATGTTATGAAAATAGTATTCCATCCAAAATATCTGGAAGTATATGCATCTGATCCTGCAGCTACACGTGGTAGACTTGATACCTCAATTGCACTTCTTGGAAAGAAATATGAATTTGTTGAACCAATAATTGCACAAGAAGAAGATATCTTACTGGTACACACCCAGGAACATTTTGACAGAATATCCTCTAAATCATCGCATCTGTTTGCCTTAGCTCTACTTGCAGCAGGTGGGGCCATAGAGGCAAGTGAAATAGCACTAAAAGGTGAACCTAGTTTTGGACTCATTAGGCCACCAGGTCACCATGCAAGCAGGGATTCTTGTTGGGGATTTTGTTGGTTTAACAATATAGCAGTGGCAATAAAGAGACTGTTACAAGACCAGAAAATAAAAAATGCACTTATAGTTGATTTTGACTTACATTTTGGTGATGGTACCAATGGAATCTTTCTCAATGATCCACAAGTTATTTATCACCATATGGATTCTATATCCAGCTTAGAAAAATTTTTAAAGTCCTGTCCATATTTCGATATCCTGGGAGTTTCCGCTGGTTTTGATAGATATATAAACGATTGGGGTGGCCTCCTTACTTTAGAAGATTATAGAAATATTGGAAAACTTTTAGCTAAGTTTGCTAAAAATAAAGCCCAAGGCAGAATTTTTTCCATATTGGAAGGTGGGTATAACCATCAAGAATTATGTTATTGTATAGAATCATATTTAAAAGGAATAGAAGAGATATTTTAGGGAATCTATTAACCCGAGTTTATTATTTTGATAAATTGGATTAATATAAAAATATAAAAGGGGACCAAAGAGTCCCCTTTTATATTTTTACCATCCCCATGTGAGGTATTGGTGAATTGAATCTGATGCCTTACGTCCAGCACCAGCAGCCAATATAACAGTAGCCTGGCCAGTGACAATATCACCACCAGCCCACACACCTTTTTTCTTGGTCTTTCCAGTTTCAGGATCTGCTACAATGTAACCCCATTTATTGAGCTCTAATCCTTCAGTTGCCTTGGTTAAAACTGGATTTGCCCCAGCACCAACTGAGATTACCACAAGGTCACATTCCATCTCGAATTCAGAACCTTCAATGGGAACAGGCCTTCTTCTGCCAGATTCATCAGGCTCACCAAGTTCCATTTTTATACACTTCATTCCCTTAACTCTCCCATTCTCATCTCCTAAAAACTCAATTGGATTTGTCAAGAGATGAAATTCAATCCCTTCTTCTTCGGCATGATGTATTTCAGCCTTTCTTGCAGGCATCTCTTCTCTAGACCTACGATATACTATTTTCACACTTTCAGCTCCTAGTCTCATTGCCGTCCTTGCAGAGTCCATTGCCACATTTCCAGCACCAATTACAACTACATTTTTGCCTTTTGCAATTGGGGTATCGTATTCAGGAAATAGATAAGCTTTCATGAGATTGGCTCTGGTGAGATATTCATTGGCAGAATAAATTCCAACTAAATTTTCTCCAGGAATATTTAAGAACCTTGGCAATCCAGCCCCAACTCCTATATAAACTGCATCATAACCCTGTTCAAAGAGCTCATCAATGGTAATGGTCTTTCCAACTACAGTGTTATACTCAAATTTAACACCAAGTCTTTCCAAAAAGTTTACCTCAGACGCCACAATATCCTTTGGAAGACGGAATTCAGGTATGCCGTACACTAAAACTCCGCCACCTTTGTGGAATGCCTCAAACACAGTTACTTCGTGGCCCTTTAAGATAAGGTCGCCAGCCACTGTGAGGCCTGATGGTCCAGAACCTATTACAGCCACTTTCTTCCCTGTTGGAGGTGCCTTTGGTGGAAGTTCACCTGTGCCATGTTCCCTTTCATAATCTGCAGCAAACCTCTCCAAATTTCCAATGGCTACGGGCTCTCCTTTTTTCCCTAGAATACAATGTCCTTCACACTGAAGTTCCTGGGGACATACCCTACCACATATTGCTGGAAGACTATTTTTCTCCCAAATCTTTCTAATGGCCTTGGTGAAGTCTCCTTCTTTTATTAGTTTAATAAATGCGGGAATATCTACCTGTACTGGGCACCCTTCCCTACAAGATGGTTTTTTACACTGAAGACATCTGGAAGCTTCTTTCATTGCAAGTTCTGGGGTATACCCTAAAGGAACTTCTTTAAAATTTCTTCTTCTAACCTCGGGTGGTTGTTCTGGCATTTGCTGACGTGGGAGTTTTTCTTTTTTCTCTGCCATATTCTCTTCTCCTTTTATTTTTTATTCCTGTAATGCTGCTTTAAATTTTTCATAGGCCTCTTTTTCTTCAGCCAAATATGCCCTGAGCCTTTTCATAAGCTCATCAAAATCAACCTTATGACCATCAAATTCTGGTCCATCAACACATGCAAATTTTGTTTTGCCATCAACTGTTACCCTACAACAACCACACATGCCTGTTCCATCCACCATAATTGGATTTAAACTCACCAATGTCTTTACATTGTATTCTTTGGTCATGGCACAGACAAATTTCATCATTGGTACTGGACCAATCCCAACCACTAACTTAACATTTCCCTTTTCTAAAATTTCTTTTAATACATCTGTTACAAATCCATGGTGACCATAGGAACCATCATCTGTACATACATGTAGTTCATGGGAAGCTGCCTTCATCTTGTCTTCTAAAATAAGCAAATCCTTTGTCCTGGCACCAATAATAGCAATTACGTGATTTCCTTTTTCCTTTAGTCCCCTTGTAATTGGATGTAAAACTGCAACACCAGTTCCACCGCCTACACAAACAACGTCTCCATCATATTTTTCTATCTCAGTGGGCTTTCCAAGTGGACCAATAATATCAAGATAACCATCCCCTTCTTTTAGAGTTTTAAAAAGTGCAGTGGTCTTACCTACCACCTGATAGATAATTGTAATGGTACCCTTTTCTGGATCTGTATCAGCCATGGTTAAGGGTATCCTCTCCCCTGTCTCACTAGCCCTTAAAATTACAAATTGTCCTGGTTTAGCCTTTTTTGCAATTAAGGGCGCCTTGATTTCATTTAACACAACTGAACCTTGTGCCATTTCTTCTCGCTTGACAATTTCAAACATAACCTACCTCCAAAGAATTTTTAATTGATTTATTTAGGACCACTGGAAAATATGTTTTTAACTGAAAAAGATCAGTTGCCACCTCTTATTTGTTTTAGATTGTAAAAAATATTATTTTTCATCCATTTTGGATCCCACCACTCCACTGGATTTACAGGTATACCGCTAATTAACATTCCAAAGTGTAGGTGATCTCCGCCTGCAAGTCCTGTGGCACCAGAAAGTCCTATCACCTGTCCTTTTTTTACGAAATCACCTTTCTTTACCTTTATTAAAGACAAATGTCCATACAAAGATTGCACTCCATACCCATGATCTATAATCACAGCATTTCCATAAATACCATACCAGCCTGCATAAACTACCCTGCCAAAATTGGCAGCAATCACCTTAGCCCGTGAAACTGAAGCAAGATCAATCCCAAGATGTGTTTGTTGATCAATTTTTTTCCCTTTATAAAAATAAGTCCTCTTATCACCAAAAGAGGCCATTCTAGCTGCATTGGGCATCCTTAAAAAAGCACCTTTAAATAAAATCTTTTTTTCAGTATCCAATCCAATCTCCTTTAGCTTTTCTCTGTTTTCTTTTCTCACTTCATTGTTTACCTTTAAAAAAATTTCTAAAGGAGATAGCCCCTTAAATCTGTCTTGAAATTGTACCATCTTTGTATTTAAAAATTTATCAGAAATATTTATTCTAGAGTGTTTGAATTTTGATTTTCTTATATAACATGGAAGGGGTATCTTTTTTATATTTCCTGCCAAGTCCTTGGCTACAACCCACACTGTTAAATCCTTTTGTGGCACATCATAGGGTATTGCAAAAAAAACAAGGTAATCTTTACCAAATTTATATGCTGGGAAAAAATAGTTATAAACTTCAACCCCTGCCTTGGCCACAGGCTCTGAAACGGAAAATCCAGCAACCCCTGATCCTCCAACCTGTAAATAGTGTCTATATGTCTTCATGAGAATAGTAGGAGGTGACGTATCCAATATATAAGTCCTTTCTACCTTTGATACATTTCCCCGCAAAAAATTATTTATGGATTTGTCCACAGCCCTCACAACTATTGTGATTTTACCATCATTAAATCCAAGCTTTTTGGGATCTAATTTGTAATCAATATAGTAAGAATCTTTTCCAAGTTCTAAAGGAATCTTTTTCTCTCTGTTTCCCTGAAAAATTTCTATATCAACCTGCTTTAAAAAGGATTTATTGTCCTTCACACTAACTCTTAATTCATTATCATTAATCCCTATATATTTTCTGTCTTCCAAGGTAATTTTGGGTGGTATCCTATCCAGGGTAAAAACATAATATCCTATTCCCAAACCTATTAAAATCACAAATAAAACACCAAGCACTTTAACTCTTTTCATTCCATTTATCCTTTTTTGTTTGCATATTTATTTTCTTTTGTGTAGCATAGATATTTATAACGAATTTTTATAGGAGGTAGATTCATGGAAAAGGCAAAACAAGGAGATAAGGTGAAGGTTCATTATAAAGGATTTTTAGAAGACGGCACAGTCTTTGATTCCTCATTTGACCACGATCCCCTTGAGTTTACAATTGGCAACGGTGAAATTATTCCGGGGTTTGAAAATGCAGTAGTAGGTATGGGTGTTGGAGAAACAAAGGTAGTAGACGTTGCTCCAGAAGATGGTTATGGTGAGTACAATGAGATGGCAAAATTGGAAGTTCCCAGGAAAAATCTTCCTGAACACATCAACCCAGAGATTGGAATGATGCTTCAGCTCACAACCCCGCAAAACACCCAGGTGTTGGTGAGGGTAACTGATATGGATGATACCAATGTTGTTCTTGATGCCAATCATCCCCTTGCTGGAAAAAATCTTAAGTTTGAAATCCAATTAGTCGATCTGGTAGCAGCTTAAAAAACAATGCAGTATCTGGGTCTGCCCCAGGTACTGCTATATCTATTCTTTTGGCATTCCTTCCATAAATATATTTGCTGCTTCTTCTGCAAGTTTATATATATGATCAATATCCCATTGATCTCTATTATCTCGTGGGCTTTTATAATTGACTATTATACCTAATATTGAAGCAAAAAAGGACTTTGCAAAAAGACTGACATTTTCTTTTTCACATCCAAGGGCAAGCAATATATTTTCAAATTCTATCTGATATTGCTCCCTGATTTTAATAAACTTTTCCCTGGCATCCTCTTCTACTTCCTCATTTATCAAAAAGTGGCCTAACATCTGAAGGGTAGATTTTCTTGTTAAGAAAAAGTCCACAATACCCCTTGCAACATCCAATAGGTCTGGACTTCCAGACTCAATCCGCTGTAGCTGCAATTTTTTCCCCTGTTCTGCCTCGTGTTCCAGTATTTCCGCTATAATGTCATCTCTACTGGAGAAATATCTATAAATAGATGCAGGACTTATTCCTGCCTCCTCTGCAATATCTCTCATACCTATTTCATAGAATGAATGGTCAGAAAATAACTTTATGGCAGCTTCTAAAATTATCTCTTTTCTATATGCCCTTTCTTCTTCTTTTAGTTTTAAAAAAGTAGAAGATTTTTTCATATTTTAATTTTCCTCTCCAGATAGATATTTGGGTAAACAAATAGTGCAGGAGGAATTGGTTTTCGTATATACTCATTTTTTGCATTTGTAAACCATTTAATTATAAAACAATGTTTTGGAGAATTGGCCATGTGCAATAAAAAAGGGAGGGATGTCCCTCCCTTTTTTATTGTTTAAAACTTTTCATAGTGAACAAATTCTGTGATCTCCTTTCTCTTGGGAGGCTTAGGACTTTGGGCAGGATATCCCATTGGAATCATAACAACAACCTCATATCCTTCAGGCACACCCAATACTTCTTTGGTCTTATTGTGGTCAAATAGTCCAACAACTACCCCGCCAAGTCCCAGAGAATGTGCAGTTAGGCACAAATTTTGGGTAGCAATGCCAATATCAAACATAAACCAGTCACCAAATTTAGTGGTAACCTGGCCCTTATAATAACCAGCCTGTTCTAATTTTGCCACCATAACAAAAACAACTGGTGCCTTAACTATGGCTAGATAGGCTGGATTGTTATTTGGGAGTGTTTCCTGAAGTTTTTTCTTAACCTCTAAATCTTTTACAACTACAACCTCCCAACATTGGGTATTTGCCCAAGACTGAGCCCATTTGACGGCCTCCATGAGCTGCTCTATCTTTTCATGCTCAATGTCTTTGTCCTCAAATTTTCTTATGCTTCTCCTGTTTTTTATGATTTCCATAATATCTGCCATAACCATCCCTCCTTGCTTTTATATGTTGAACCTAAATGTAATTATGTCTCCATCTTGAACTATATAGTCTTTGCCCTCGAGTCGTAACACCCCTACTTCCTTTGCCTTCTTAAAATCCCTATATTTTTCAAAGTCAGCCCATGAGAGTACTTCCGCCCTGATGAACCCCTTTTCAATATCAGAATGAATTGCACCAGCTGCCTCCTTTGCAGTGGAACCCCTTCTAATTGTCCATGCCCTTACCTCTTTCTCTCCTGCAGTCAAAAAAGTGATCAGTCCAAGCAGCTCATATGTAGCATGGATTACTTTATCCAGAGCAGATTCATCTATACCCATATCCTTTAGAAATTCTTCTCTCTCTAGGTCATCTTCTATCTCTCTAAGTTCCCTTTCCAATTTTGCACATACCTCTATTTTTTTCTTGTAGGGCTCCTTTTGCTCATTCAATCCCCTGAACCTTCCAATATCAGATTCTGATACATTGTACACATATAAAATTGGTTTTGCAGACAAAAATTGAAAGCCTTTAAGCTCTGGGGCAGTTCTTATTTCATGGTCAATCCTAAGTGGTAGTTCCTTTTCAAGGAGTTCTCTAGCCTTAGTAAGCAGATCTTCTTCCCTTGGATTTATCAAATTTTTGTCTTTTTTCTTATCCAGAGATATCCTATCTAACCTCTTTTCTACTACAGCCAGATCAGAAATTATTAGATCCCCTTCAATATTCTCTTCCTGCATTTTAGGGTCATATAGACCAGAAAAACAATCAATTACTGGTACTAAACAATCCATGCTTCTTATATCATTTAACACTTTATTTCCAAGACTCTTGGCCCCTGCCCCTGAGATCTCCCAGTATTCAATCTCAGAATATGTGATCTTTTTGGGATTAAACAACTCTGCGAGGGGTTGTAGTCTTGGGTCAATTACCTTTACCATTGCCCTGTTTAAATTAGCAGCTTCAGCCCCTGCAAGGGCGAGAAACAACTCGGTTTTACCGCATCCAGAAAAACCAAAAATACCTGTTTTCATCTTACCTGCCTTCCTCTATTTTTTTTTAATAAGTTGATCACATCAGGAATTGCTTTATCTACCATAATTTCAACCCCTTGTTCATTTGGATGTACCAGGTCTTCTAAAGTAAGCGATGGGTTGCCTATAATTCCACCTAATATATCATGTACAAGGGGAATATTGTGCTCTTTGGCAAGGTCTGTAAATATTTCTTCAAACTCCTTGCAATATCCTTTATCTATTTCAAAAAGCCCTTCTGGGATCCTTGCGCCAATGAGTAATACCTCTGCACCAATACCTTTTGATTTTTCTATTATCTTATCTAAGTTGGAACGAATATCATCAATTGGATATTCCAGGAAACCGTCATTTATTCCCAGTTCTAAAACAACTACATGGGGTAATTCCTCTAGATAAAAGTCCAGCCGTCTGAGGCCTCCAAAGGTGGTATCACCTGACAGCCCTGCATTTATAACGTGGCAGTCAAATAGTTTATCCTTTAGACGCTTTTCAAGTATACTGGCAAATGATTTATCTGGTCTTAAACCAAAGCCCTCTGTCAAACTATTTCCAAAGGCAAGGATCTTTACCATAGAAACCCCTTAAACAAATAATTGAACTTTTATAACTTTTATCTTAAAAAAAATTATGTCCTGGTATACTTATGCATTTTCAGCCTTTTTCTTAATAGGGGTTCAAAGGTTTTTTTATAATATAGCTGCAAAGTACAATTGTAATTCCATTGCCACAACTATTATTTTTATGTTATCTGTGAGCTGTATAAGTTATGTATTTATCTTTGTAACTAATACAGCCATTTCTTTGGATAAATATACTCTTTTTTTGAGCCTTGTAAACAGTATAACCTTTTCCATGGCAACAATAAGCCATATTCAATCTCTAAAATTTTCATCCCCTTCTTTAGTTTATCCATTTATTAGACTGAATATATTAATTGTAGTTTTTTATTCCTGTGTTTTTTTAAATGAAAAACTTACATATTTTCAAATTAGTGGAATCATTCTTTCGCTTATGGCCCTTATTCTTATTAGTTCCCAATTTAACAAAAACTCTTATTATAAAAATTCTCGTAATCTAGGACTTATGTGGGCATCCATTGCAATGATATGTGGTGCTATTTCATCTATTTCATGTAAATATGCAGCAAATTATGTAAACAAATTTGTTTTTATTTTTATATCGTATGTTATATCCACAATCTTTCTTACCATTGCATTAAAAATAATAAACCCTGGGCAAACTATTTTTTCTAAAAAGTATTACTTCAAATTTTCTACAATTACTATTGGAATATTAATGGGGATTTTAAATATCCTTGGTTTTTATTGTTATCTTTTGGCCCTGGAAACTGGTCCCCTTTCTCTAGTTGCCACTATAAATGGGATGCATTTTGTTATTGGTATTATAATGTCTTCAATTATATTTAAAGACAAAATTACTAAAAAATCCCTATACGGTATTTTTCTTACGATTATTTCCCTGATATTGTTGACGGCTTTTTAAACTCAATTTGTGCATCTATCCAGGTTATTGCTTCCTCAAAGTCTAATGTTCCTTCATATATTGCCCTTCCAGTAATAATCCCCTGGAGTCCAAGGTCTTTTAAGGGAAATAAGGTCTTTATGTCATTTATATCCCGTACCCCTCCTGCATAAATTACAGGCAGAGAGGTAAGTTTCAAGAGTTTTTTAACAGGCTCAGGATTAATTCCTGTTTGCATACCATCCTTTGAAATATCAGTAAAAACAATAAAACTAGCACCGTTGTCTTTAGCTTCTGAAACCACACTGTCAATCATAAGTCCAGTATCTTCAACCCAACCCCTTGATTTTAATCTTCCATTTTCTGCATCCAATGACACACCTATTTTCCCTTTAAATTCTCTACAAAGGGCTTTAAATTCAAGAGGATTTTCAAAAAACATGGTTCCTATAATGAGCCTTGTTACGCCTGCATCAAAATATTTTTTTGCAACCTCTAAACTTCGAATTCCACCTCCCAGTTGAACAGGTATGTCAATTGATCTACATATCTTTTCTATGAGCTTATAATTTTTAGGGGTTCCTTCAAATGCACCATCTAGATCCACAATGTGGAGATATTTAGCCCCTTTTGAAACCCAAAATTTGGCCATCTCTGTAGGATCCTTAGAAAATATAGTTACCTCATTATATTTACCCTGTCTTAGCCTGACGCACTGTCCATTTTTTATATCAATTGCAGGAAATAAGATCATAGACCAAGCTCCTTAATACCTGTTGTAATTCCCTCTTTAGCAAGTTCATATGCACTGACCCACTTGCCTCCTCTTTTTATAAATTTTTTAAACTCCAAAATATTTTTTGTTAGCGGCTCTTGGGTCTCATTGTATAAAAATGACCTAATCAGAGAACCTTTATTAATATCAATAAGATTAAGAGAAAGCATAACCTTGGCTGGTTCAAATGCCCCCCATTTGCCCCCTACCCTTGGCTTAAATACAAACAATTGAGGGACAATGAGGTAATCACAGGGTATACACTTGCCAACTTGAACCCACTTTTTAACTGGATTTAAATAGGTTTTATTTTCTTTTAAAATGACCAGCTCCTTACATTGGTCCACAAAATTAGGTCCAATTATCTGTATACCTTGCTTTGTGGGTAGGCTTGATAAAAGAATATTGGTTAGTTTCTTCAGTACTTCCTTATCTATCTTTCCACACTCGTCTGTTATATAGCCAGACAAAACATCATGGGGAACAGTTGGATGTTCAAAGGGGGATATAGCCAATTTACCCTGAATTTTGACTGAGGTTTCTTCTTTTGGCACTCCTGCGCACCCTGCAAAAAAAATTATAAAAAATATAAAAATTTTTTTCACTCTAACATCCCCTTTGTGCTCATTATTTTATTATTTGAAACTGGCCTTATTGCCCTATTTAAGGCAATACCAAGACCTTTAAAAGCAGCCTCTATTAAATGATGGCCATTCTTCCCATATACAAAGCTTATGTGGAGATTTATTTTTGCATTATTTGTAAATGACTTAAAAAATTCCCTCCAGATATCTCTTTCTTCTCCAAAGATTACATGGGGTAGGATTTCTTCGTTGTTTAAAACAAAATAAGGCCTCCCCGATAGATCAACTACAACCTCCACTAATGATTCATCCATTGGCACCCTTACCCACGCCATTCTGCTTATGCCTTTTTTATCTCCAAGGGATTTTCTAAAAACCTCTCCAAGACTTAGCCCAATGTCTTCTATTAGATGGTGAGCATCAACCTGGATGTCACCTCTTGCCTTTACATTTAGATAAAAATTACCCCAAAAACCCAATAGGGTGAGAAAATGGTCAAGATATCCCAGGGACGTATCTATATTAAAACTGGACTCACCCATTAAACCAAACTCTATTTCAATATTAGTCTCTTTTGTCTTCCTCCTGTACTCTATCTTCTCCATCTATTTCTCCTTGTTTTTGTACTGTAATATCTTCATCTTCTTTACTATTTGTTTTAGAGTTTTCCTTTCTACCAAAAATATGGGCAATCCAGATGCCCACTTCATACAATAATACCAATGGACCAGCCATTAAGACCTGGGTCACTGCATCTGGTGGTGTAAGTATTGCTGCAACAATAAAGGCTATTAATATTGCATATTTTCTATATTTTCTTAAAAATTTGGATGTAACCAAGCCCAATCTTGCAAGAAAAAATATAACAAGTGGAAGCTCAAAAACAAGTCCAAATGCAATCAAGATCCTGACTGCAAAAGATAGTCCCTCCTTCATACTGATCATGGGGCTAATGTACACATCAGCAAAACTCATGAAAAATTTATATGCATATGGAAAAATAACAAAATATCCAAAAAGTGCACCTATTATAAATAAAAAAGCAGAACATATGGAAATAGGTAAAATAAATTTCCTTTCTTCTGGATATAGTCCTGGTTTCACAAAAAGCCATATTTGATAGAAACTGTATGGGAGGGTAAGAAAAATACCAGATATAAACGCCATTTTTAGATATACAAAAAATGCCTCATGGGGAGAGGTATATATCATAGTTGAATTTTTTGGAAGGGAGTTAAAAAGTGGAAGCATTATGTAATTGAATATCTGTTTTGAGACGGGCACACACGCAAGCATTCCCAAAAAAATGGCTACAACTGCCCTAACCAACCTCTTTCTAAGCTCCTCTAAATGTTCCAACAAGCTCATCTCAGCGACTTCATCATTTTGAGTGATTTCCTCCTGTCCAAGGATAGGTGGTTGAGAATTGTTTTCAGATGACTCTAGCTCAGTTACTGGAAGTTTATCATTTTCAGTCATTGGACATCTCCTTAATTAGTGAGAAAAACCTTCTTCCTTCTTTGCTGTGTTTGTGTCTGTTATGTGAGTGCTCTTCATCCTTCAACCTTCAGCCTTGTTATGATTCAACCAAGATTTCATATCATTCCCTTTGTGTGGAATGCATTAAAAATCATAAAAAGAGCAGCTATCCAGTTTGTGTAAGCAAAAAGCCTTTTTAAATTTTTAGGCTTGGATTTTAAGGCAAATTTTCCACCTATTATTCCTCCTATAATTGTAACAAAAGCCAATGGAATAGCCCATGACGGATTAAAATCACCCTGGACAGCATGTCCCACAAATCCCATAAAAGCCGTGGTCGCAATTAAGGCAGATGCTGTTCCAACAGCTGTATGCATAGGAATTCCGCAGGCCAATACCATCAAGGGAACTAAAAAAGAGCCCCCTGATACACCTACCATGCCGGCACCAAAACCCGTTAAAATAATGATTGGCAGAGCAATCCACAAGTTAACACTATATACTTTGTCTCCAGATTTAATATTTATGATTCCCAAATGGCTGTTTACTATATTATTTTGTTTTTCTGAAACAGGAATTAGCATCAGCATTCCTGCGATAAAGAGCATGACCGCAAATATAATTTTAAGAGTAAAACCACTGAACAGATGAGAAAAATACCCACCTCCAAGAGCAGCTAATGCTGTAAAAGAGCCGATTAAAAAGGCCAATTTCCAGGATACTGATTTATTCTTCTGGAAAACAAGCATTGCCGCAATAGAAGCCGAAAAAAGAATAAACTGACCAGTTGTTGCGGCCTGATGCATGGGAATATTGGCGAGTGTAAGAATCACAACATAAAAATTACCTCCGCCTTTACCAACCATAGTCATGGCAACTGCTACAACAAAAATAAGGAAGCTCACCATAAGCAAATGTGACATCTAATTATTCTCCTTATTTTGTTTAATTACCTTTAAGACCTTTCCAGGCATTAGAGCTTCTGTTAAAGCTGGATACCCTCCTACAATAATATGCACATTGGTATAACCTTTTGACAATAAATATACATAAGCAATAGCTGCCCGAACGGTTCCAGAACAAAACACAGCTATTGATGTATGGTGAGGAATTTCATCAATTCGATCTGGAAGTTCGTCAAGAGGTATGTTTCTACATTCGATATTTGGATGATAATCCAATCTTATGGAAAGAGAGCCAGCTTCTTCTTTTGAACGGACATCCAATAGAAAACCATTTTCTGTTTCAAAAAATTTTTCTGGTAATATTTTGTGCTTTCCTGTGCCAAAGAATTCCAACGTAAATTTCTTAATTACTTTTTCCATTTGGTTTTCCTCCTTTATCTGAGGTATAACGCTACGCCTACACTAATAGGTATTCCTGTTCTGGAATTTCATATGTGACTGAGATTGTTTTGTTGTTCATGGCAGTCTTGAGCAATTCTTTCCTGGGATGTTCATCCACTAAAGAAGAAAAATTACTCCATAGTGTTTTCATGGCAATATCTCGAACTTGATGCATCATTCCAGATTCACTGTTGACTTGAGTAAAACCTAACCGCCTCAAGACCTTATTTGTTAACCTCATCTTCTTTTGTTTACTCCATATCCCCTTTGTCCTCTAATATATCCTTTTCCTCTGTTTTATCCTGATCCACATTTGATACTTTATTTCTTTTTTCCAGATCTGCCAGTTGTACTTCCAGGTCAATCTGCCTCTTTACATCAGATGAAACCCTTCTAAATTCTGCAAGGGCCTTTCCCAAAGCCCTTGCTATATCTGGCAGTTTTGACGGACCTATAACCAAAAGTGCAACAAGAAAAATTATTAAAAGCTCTGATGTACCTACCCCGAACATCCCTAAACTCCATTTTGTTATATTATTCCCATTCTATGGTGCTAGGAGGTTTTGACGATATGTCAAATACCACCCTGTTTACTCCCTTAACTTCATTTATTATCCTGTTTGAGATCTTTGCAAGTAGCTCAGATGGGAGTCTGGACCAGTCTGCTGTCATGGCATCTAAACTGTCTACTACCCTCAAGGCCACCACGTGCTCATAGGTCCTCTCATCTCCCATAACCCCAACTGTTTTCAAGGGAAGCAAAACTGCAAATCCCTGCCATACCTTGTAATACCATCCAGCATCCTTTAGCTCTTCTTCTACAATCTTATCTGCCTGTCTAAGTATTTTTAGCCTCTGCTCAGTAATCTCCCCAATTATTCTGATTGCAAGCCCAGGCCCTGGAAATGGATGCCTCCAGACCAGAAAATCTGGAATACCCAACTCATAGGCAACCTTTCTTACTTCATCCTTAAATAACTCTCTAAGGGGCTCAATTAGCTTTAGGTTCATTTTTTCTGGAAGTCCACCTACGTTATGATGACTTTTTATAACTGCAGATGGCCCTTTATAAGAAACACTTTCTATTACATCTGGGTATAGGGTCCCCTGGGCCAAAAATTTCACATTTTCAATGGATCTAGCCTCTTTTTCAAAGACTTCAATAAAGGTCCTTCCTATGATTTTTCTCTTCTCTTCTGGATCTGTTATCCCTTTTAGTCTAGACAAAAAAGTATCAGAACCATCTACATACCTTAAATTTAAATCAAAATGTTCTGTTAAGTAATGAACAACTTCATTTCCCTCATTTTGCCTTAAGAGTCCGTTATCAACAAAAATACAGTGTAGTCTCTTTCCAATTGCTTTATTTAAGAGTACTGCCACAACAGTTGAGTCTATTCCTCCACTTATTCCCAATACAACATTTGCATCTCCAACTTGTTTTGGCACATCTTGAATTACCCCTTTTACAAATGACGCCATATTCCAGGTGGGTTTTAACCTGGAAATATCAAATAAGAAATTCCTAATTATCTTTTCACCATTTACTGTGTGGGCAACCTCTGGATGAAATTGGAGGCAATATATATTTTTATCCCTATTTTCCATTGCTGCAACATCAATATTTTCTGTTTTTGCAATAATTGAAAACCCAGGTGGAATCTCTTCTACTTTATCTCCGTGGGACATCCAGACATTTAAACTTCCATCTTCAAATACATCTCTAAAAAGGGGAGAATCCGATACCTTTATAAGTGCAGATCTTCCATATTCCCTATTGGTTGATGGGCTCACCCTTCCTCCCATCTTTTTTGCTATAAGCTGCATACCATAACAAATACCAAGTATTGGTACATTTAAATTAAATACTTCCATATCAATATCTGGGGATCCCTTTTCACATACACTTGACGGACCACCAGAAAAAACCATTGCCCTGGGCTTTAGTCTCCTTAGAGCTTCAATATCAATATTACATGGATGGATCTCTGAATATACCCCAGCTTCTCTGATTCTCCTTGCTATTAATTGGGTATATTGGGAACCAAAGTCTAAGATTATAACTTTATCTAAACTTTCCATGGACACAACTCCTATACATCGATCTGATAGTTTGGTGCTTCCTTGGTGATGATTACGTCGTGAACATGACTCTCCCTATATCCTGCCTGGGTTATTTGCACAAATCTTGCCTTGGTTTGGAGCTCTTTTATGTTCCTGCACCCACAATATCCCATGCCAGCTTTTAGCCCACCAACCAATTGATAAATTGTTTCAGACACTTCTCCTTTGTAAGGCACCCTGCCAACTATCCCCTCAGGGACCAATTTCTCTAAATTTTCCTGAAAATATCTATCTTTGCTCCCTTCTTTCATTGCATCTAATGATCCCATACCCCTATATATTTTGTATCTTCTCCCTTGATACAAGACTGTCTCTCCTGGACTCTCCTCTGTTCCTGCGAGCATGCCACCCATCATTACGCTGTCTGCACCAGCTGCTATTGCCTTGACAATGTCCCCAGAAAACTTAATGCCACCATCTGCAATTAGACACCTATCCTTTTCCCTACATGCAGGTACAACGTCCATAATAGCGGTTATTTGGGGAACTCCAACCCCTGCCACAACCCTGGTTGTACAAATGGACCCTGGCCCAATGCCCACCTTTACACTATCTGCTCCAGCTTCTATTAAGTCCTTTGCCCCCTGATATGTTGCCACATTCCCAGCAATAAGAGGAATGTCTGGATAGTTTGATTTTATAAATTTAACCCCTTGAATCACATTTTTACTGTGACCATGGGCAGAATCCAAAACCAATACATCTACCTGGGCACCTACTAGGGCATCCACCCTGGCCTTAAGATCCTTCCCAACTCCAACAGCTGCACCTACTCTTAGCCTACCAAAGCTATCTTTACATGCATTTGGATACTTTTTAATTTTATTAATGTCTTTTATTGTGATAAGCCCTTTTAAATTGTTGTTTTCATCTACCACAAGTAGCTTTTCTATCCTGTTTTCATGTAAAATCTTTTTGGCCTTTTCTAAGTCAGTACCTGGGGGAACAGTAATTAAATTTTTCTTGGTCATTACTTCTTCAACTTTGGTTTCCATGTCTTCCACAAAGGCCACATCTCTGTTTGTGACTATGCCCACTACTCTACTACCCCTCACAACGGGAAGTCCTGAAATCCTGTATTGGGCCATAATCTTAAGGGCATGGCCAACACTGTGCTCTGGTTCAATACTAACTGGATCTATAATCATTCCACTTTCGGATTTTTTGACCTTTTTTACTTCTAGTACCTGATCTTCAATACTTAAATTCTTATGTATAATTCCAATACCACCCTGTCTTGCCATGGATATTGCCATTCTAGCTTCAGTAACTGTATCCATTGCAGCTGATAAAATAGGAATATTTAGCTTTATTTGAGGTGTAAGATATGTTGAAACATCAACATCAGATGGGATTACTTCAGAATAATCAGGTAAGAGTAGTACATCATCAAAGGTAAGAGCTGTCCTTATAATTTTATTTTGACAAATCATAGGTTTTATATCCCCCTAATATTTATGGTTAATTATAAAATTAATGATCTTTTAATTCCATTAAGGATTCTTTAACTTTATCTTTTATATTTTTAGGAGCCTTTTTATCTTGTAGAATATCATTAAATAATTTTTTTGATTTTTGTTTTTTATTTAAAATAAAACCATATAAATATGCCAAATTAAACTTAGCCATATAATTGTTTGGGTCTAGGGTAACAATTTTCTCTAGCAATATGGATGCATGGTTATATTTTTTTAGGAATAAATTACACATGGCAAGATTTAAAATTATTTCCTCATCATTTGGCATAAGTTTGTATGCCTTTTTTAAAAAGAATTCTGCCCTGTCCCATGCCCTCATTTGAATAAAAATAGAAGCAAGGGATTTTAAGGCTTCAATATCATTTGGATCCTTTTTTATTCTCTTCATGTATTTTGTTATAATATTTTCAATATCTACTTTTGATACCTCACCATGAGATGTATCTGTATTTTGAACAACAAGTGAAGGATTTTGAAGTTTATAATAAATCATATAGGCAACCATAAAAAAAACATTAAATGCAATAATAAATATTAATATCTTTACTTTTTTTGAATTATTTGAATTAATGGTATCCATATTACTTAAACTCTTTTTTAATTTGGCTTAATTTTTTTAAAATCTCTCTATTCTGATTCCCAAGAAACATTAGATAACCTATAATACCAATCCAAACAATAATATTTGCTAACACAAGATATTTCATAAGCTTTCTCCATATAGTCAAAAAATTTTGTTCTTAATTATTTGTTCTAGCTTATCTTTTAGTGTCAACTGTCTTTTTCTAAATAGAAAAAGATATAAAAACAAAAATCCATATGCAATAAGGTTTATAAACATAGTCTGTAACATTTCCCTTGGCATTCCACCACCCTTGGATGCAAATATTGCTGGATGTATGCTCCGCCACATCCTTGCAGACCAAAATACCAATGGTACATCAAGAAAACCAATAATCCCAACTCCACTTCCAAGGATATATTTCTTATCTTCCTGAATATCCATATTGACAATAACTAAATATATTACGTACATAAACCACATGATAAGCGTTGTAATAAGCCTTGGATCCCAAGTCCAATAGGTGTTCCAGGATGCCTTTGCCCAGATAATTCCAGTTATTAATACTAATGTAGAATATAAAACTCCTATTTCTGCTGCAGAAATTGACCACAATAAATAGTTTGAGTCCCTTTTTAAAATGTATAAAAAGCTGTAAACACACACCAAAAAAAATGCAAAAAATGACCACCATGCAAAAGATACATGGAAATAAAATATTTTTTGAGGTATTCCCATTACTTTTTCCACTGGGGCGTACACATATATAAAATATATGCCCACAATTATAGATATAAAACTCATTATCAAGATTGTGGTTTCTATGGAAAAATTTTTTTTCATAACTCCTAGCTATCTCCCAAAATGTGTGGAAACAAAAACAGGCAAATTCCAGCAAAAATTGCGTCATAGCCACAAATCACATTAATCCATCCCATGATGTCTTTAAAGGAACCACCATTTGCAAGTTGAGTCCATATTTTTATACCCCCAAGTATTAGAGGTATTTCCAGGGGAAGAAGTATTGTTGTCAAAAGGGAATCTTTAAGATGACTTCCAACCATTGCTCCACCAAAAAAAGATCCCATAATTGATATACCCACATCTATTAATAGAATCGATGTAATTAAGTAAAAAAGGCCATTTTTAAAATCTGTTTTTAAAAAAATTGCCATTAAAATGAGAAAAAAGATCTGTATAAAAAAAACAGCTATAAGCCCAGATATTGTTTTTGAAATCCAAATTCCTTCCCTTGATATAGGGGAAATTAGGAGTAGTTCAAATACATTGTCCTTTTCTTCTATCCTATAGAGTTCCCGAAATACAAGTACACTACAGAAAAGGGAACAGACCCAAAAAATTGTACCAGCCCATGTTGGATGAATGGAGGAAAGATTACTACTAGCCAGGCTAAAGGTAAAGATAATTATAAGCCCAAGGAGCAAGGCCTCAATGATTCCCTTTTTCTTAAAAAAAATCACCTTTAAGTCTTTTTTTAAAACAACTAAAATTGGATACATGATTTAATTTTTGTTCTCTTCTAAAATAAATGTATTATCCATGAATACCAGTTTTTTCTTAAAAAAATTGTCTGCTTGCAAGTGAGTTATCCAGATTACTATCTTCCCCTTATCCAGTTCAGACAAAATAAAACCCTTTAGCAATTCCTTTGATTCCAGATCAAGACCTGTCTCAGGTTCATCTAAAAGATAGATTTCAGGGTCTATCACCATTAACCTTGCGATGTTTAACCTTTGAGTCATGCCCCTTGAAAATATAGACACTTTCTCATAACACACTTTTCCAAGTCCAACCTTAGAAAGGATGCCCTTAATTTCATTTGACTTAAAACTTTTGCCATATATATCAGCCCAGAACTTTAAATTCTCAATGGAATTCATTTCTCCATATACAGATAAAAAGTGACCCATATAACCTATTTTGTGTACCCTTTCACAGAACTTGATTTCACCTGTTGTAGGCTTTATGGAACCAGCAATGATTCTTATCAATGTAGACTTGCCACATCCATTTGGACCATGCACAAATATACCATCACCCTTACTGGCTTTAAAGCTTACATCTTTAAAAATGAGCCTGTGGCCAAAAACCTTGCTAACTTTAACGACTTCTAACATCTAAGTCCTTTTGAAGGTAGCTACAGATCCCATAATGGTTAAAAGGATGGCCCCATACCATATCCAATGTACCATTGGATTTCTTTGTATCTGTAATTTTAAAACTCCATTTTCAGTACTCTGAATAACACTCAAATACAACTCATCAAAAAATCTCCTGAGCACTGCTACCTTTGAAAATAGGTTATTTTGAACTAGATAAAAAATCTTTTCAGGATTTAACTCTCCCAGATGCTTATCTTTAAAATTAACGTCAAAATTATAGGTATATACAATTTTGTCTTGATAATTTTTCTTTGTAAAATCTTTGTATCTTACTTCATAATTTTCAAATTTTATACTCTGTCCTTTAGCCAATATAAAATCTGCACTCTTTTTAAATCCTGAAGATATTGCAATGGATATTGCCATTATTATAATAGATAAATGTATTCCCCATTTTCCCAGTGGACCAGATTTTGAATATAAATTATACTTAAAAACAAAATAAATAACAGATAAAAAGGCACAAATACCAGATGATATGGAGAGTAAAACCAGCAGGTTCTTAATTTTAAAAACCCATATAATTATAGATAAAAATACAAATATCCCTAAAAACATAAATCCTTGTTTTTGCATTGACTCGCTTCTCCATTTAATCCACGGACAAAAGATAATTAAAAATATGAGGAAACTACCAATTGGCAGAAATACTCTGTTGTAAAAAGAAGAGGAAAGTCCTTTTGCCTCAGAAAAAAGGGCTTTACTTATAACAGGATACATTGTCCCGATCAAGATTATTGCACAGAGTCCTAAGAACATCCATGTACAAATAATTAAAAAACCATTTTTAGAAAACATTCCACTGAGTTCATTGTTGTTTCTAGATGGAAATAAGCATGTAATATATATTACCAGAATCAAGCTAATTATTATCAAAAATAAAATAGGTCCACCAATACCCCCTTCTGAAAAGGCATGGAGGGACTGGATTATTCCGCTTCTAGTTAAAAATGTAGCCACAAAACAACTTATCAACGATAGTCCCAATAACAGGCCCCACGTCCTTTCAAGGGCCTTTTCCCTTGTAGCCACAATATTTACGTGTAAAAAACCAGTTGTACATAGCCATGGTACCAGTGATGCATTTTCAACTGGGTCCCAAGCCCAATATCCACCCCAACCAAGTTCATAATATGACCACCACATGCCAAGGATTATGCCTATAGACAAAAATACCCATGAAAACATAGTCCATTTTCTAATCATGTAAAAGACATCTCCCCTAAATCCACATATCCTAATGGAAAGACCAATTAATGCTGGAACCACTAATGATGCATATCCCAAAAACAGTGCTGGAGGATGAAAGATCATTCCAGGATGAATTAATAGGGGATTTAGTCCATTTCCCTGAGTAGGGGGTGGGTTATTTAATAAAAAAGGATTAGCTACTGTTATAAGTAGCAGAAAAAAAAATGCTTCAGTTGCATAAAATAAAGACCAGAAAATTGCCTTTGTATCAACTGAAAGTTTTTTATACCCCCTTTGTTTTACAAGTATTACCCCACAACCTGCAATAAATAATAACCACAATAGTAGAGATCCTTCCTGTCCCGCCCATATTGCAGTTAGGGCATAATACCACGGAAGGTATGTATCAGAATATGAAGCTACATAAACGTAGGAAAAATCCCTTTTTAAAAAGGCGTATAAAAGGACTAAAAAACACAACATTACACAGAAGAAAATCAAGCCTTGAACCCAGTTAGTCCAACTAATGTCCCTTTTGTTCCAAAAACAGTAAAGTAAAAATACACTGAAAAAGGTACAGGAAAAAAAACCTAGCATCAAAAAAAAGTAACTTAGAGCAGCCATTATCCAACATCCTTTCTGTTTCTTTTTTGATATTTTGATGGACACTTGGTCATAAGTACCTTTGCGTTAAATACGTTTTTAGTAAAACCTCCTTCAACTATGACTTCACTTCCAATTTTAAAGGTATCAGGAATACCACCGCTATATTTTACTAAAATCTTTTTCTCTGGATAGTCCTTGTCCAATAAAGGAAATTCTATGTATTCCCCTTTTTTTTCTATATTTTTTCCCACTATTCCAAATAACCTGGCATTTTTTAGGTCTGATTTCTCCTTTGCAAGCGCCTCAGATACATTTAAGAAATAAACACTCTCAGATTTAATAGATGTATATACAAGAAATATAAATCCAGAAAAAATTAGCAAAAAAGCTATTAAATAAGTCTGTTTTTTTGATTTTTTCATTTATTATCCTCCCCTATCTTAGAAAAGATCTCCTGTTTTTTCTTCTCTGCAAGTCTCCTCATGTCCTCAACCCTGTCAGTTTCATCAACTATCTCTTTACCCAATATCTCCTCAAGGATATCTTCCAATGTAATAAGCCCTGAGATACCACCATACTCATCTAAAACAATAGCCATTGGTATCCTGGATTCCAAAAATGTAAGAAGGAGTCTATCCAGAGTAATAGTCTCCAGCACAAAATGGACTGGTTTTTTGAGTTCATATAGTTTTTTATTCCCTTGACCCTTAATTATACACCTAAGTACATCAACTTTATAGACAATTCCCCGAATGTCTTCTATATCTCCATTAAAAAAAATTGGTACCCTGCTATATGGCCACATTTTGTCAACATCTATTGAGTCATCTATACTCATCTCAGCAGGAAGAGAAAACATTACAGTACGAGGTGTCATCACCTGCATAACCCGTTTTTTGTCAAGTTCCAGTACATTATTTATATATTTTTCTTCAAAGTGTTTTAATACTCCTGTTTTTCTAGATAAACTCACAAGTGCCAAAACATCCTCTTCAGAAGTATCTAATCCCCTACTTTTACCTTTTTCAAAGAACCTAATTGTAAAACTAATAATATTTATAATTGGCAAAAATAAAATCACCATGCCCATAAGTGGCCTTGCCAGTATTGTTGCAAAAAACCTGTTGTATAAAACCCCTACTGTTTTTGGAATAATTTCTGAGAAAAACAGGATGGTAAGGGTAAAAACTATGGAAAAAATATATAATTTCTCTTCTCCAAATACTGACATGGCAGCAGCGCCAGCTATGGATGCCCCTGCTGTATTAGCAACTGTATTTAATGTCAAGATTGCGGTTATTGGTCTGTCTATATTTGATTTTAACTGATATAATATCTCTCCTGACTTTTTCCCCTTTTTTCTGAGGCTCTCAATATAACTCCACGACACAGAATATAAAACTGCCTCAGTGAGGGAGCACAAAGCAGAGACACCAACTGCCAGGCCAAAAGAGATAACAAGAAGCCACATAACCTAGCTAAGCTCCTTCAATGCATTAATTAGGGCTTTTTTTATTTTTTCATGTGTTTTGGGATCTTGTATCTTCTCACCGTTATTTGTGGTCACATAAAAAACATCCACTACCTGTTCCCCTGGAGTAGAAATCTTTGCTACCTTTATATTTAGATCAAACTCATGCAAAACCTTTGAAATGGTATGTAATACACCAGGCCTCTCCCATGTATATACCTCAATAATTGTATAGAAATCTGAAGCCTCTTCATTTATTACTACCCTATCATTTATTCTGATAAATCTATATTTGTCAAAATGTGTGTAACATTTCTTTTTATAAAGTTCTTTTAAATCTAACTGTCCCGATAGTAATTTTTTTAGTGTGTTTTTTATTCTCTCACAAAACCTTTGAATATTAAAGGGGTCCGGTATATTTTCCACTGTTATAATATCAACAGCTACATTATATCTCCTTGTAAATATATCAGCTGCCAATACATTAACACCATTTACCCACAACACACCTGTTATAAAGTCAAATAACTTTGGATGGTCCTCAGAAATAAAGACAAGTTCCCAAAATCCATTTTTTAAGGGTCTTAAATTTAAGACAACATCCCTTTTTTGTGTGAACAATTTTTCCAAATTGTAGTGAAGGTAAATATCTTCAGGGGCTTGACTAAGTAGATATCGAATAGAGAGGTCGTTCAACCATGTCTTTATGTTTGGTATATGATTTTTGTCTGCCAGTGCAATTACCCTTTCTTTAACCTCTTCTATTATACTTCCAATATCTCCTCCATTTAAGGTTTCGCCTTTTAGGATATTCCTCACTTTAATAAAGATTTCTTCTAAAAGGGTCTTTCTCCACTTATTCCATGCCCTATCTCCTGTAGCAATGGAATCTGCAATCTGGAGCAAAAATAACATATATAACCTCTTTAAGGATCCTATTTTAATGGCGCAGCTCTCAACAGGCTTTTCATCTTCTAAGTCCCTTTTTAAAGCAGTTTCAGCAAGCAAGAGATGATTTTCCACTAAAAAACATAAAAGTTCTATTTCTTCTTTTGTAAGAAAAAGTCTTTTTCCAATCTCCATTGCCAGTTTACTACCTACTTTTGAGTGACTTTTTCCATATCCCTTTCCAATATCATGTAATAATCCTGCTAAAAATAAAATTTTTAGATTTACACCCTGGTCAAATAAATAAGAATATTCACTATTTTTTAATTCATGTAATACCTTAACAGTTCGCAGTGAATGTTCATCTACTGTATATATATGGTAAGTATCATACTGAACCCTATACCTCTGATGTAAAAATTCAGGTATAAATGTATCCAAAAATTTTGTTTCATGCATAACTTTCAATATATCAAAACTATTTTTCTCATTTAATAAAATATCGAAAAACATATTGACTACTTTTTCATTATTCCTAATCTGTTCTACTAAATCTAAATTTTCTCTTATCACCCTTCCTGTCTCGTGGTGAAATTTAAGATCCATCTTTGATGCATTCCAGAAAATCTCCATTAAAATTTCAGGCCTAATATTTACATCATCTGCATCTTTAAACTGTATCAAATTATTTTTAACAATAAAAGGTCCTGGAATTATTTTTTCCTTTTTCCTCTTATTTTTCTCAACAAATCTATCAAATAGTTTATCAATAAAAAAATTGGTTACCCTCTTTATCCTTGAGGTATGTGTATAATACATCCTCATGAATGCTTCTTCAGATGATATAGTATCTCCATGGGAAAATCCCATTGTTTTAGCAATTGAATGCTGATCGTATAGACTCAATTGTTCTTTTTTGTTCCCACCAATAATATGTAGTTGTATCCGGGTTTTCCACAAAAAATCATAACCATTTAATAACCACTGGAGCTCATCTTGATTTATCCATCCAAGGGACATAATAGTACTTAAATCAGGGGTATTTAAGCAGACCACACCTCCCCATCTTATACAGTGAATATCTCTCATTCCCCCAAGCCCCTCTTTTATGTTGGGCTCAATTAAGTAAATGCTTTCACCATATTGTTTTATCCTCTCTTCCCTATACTCTTTTAATTTCTTCAAAAAGTTCCTTTTCTGTCTGGTGGTGGTAATCTCTTTGATAAGGTTCGTGGTAAATTTTTTGTAGAGATATTTGTCACCACCTAAAAACTTGGTTTCCAGGAGGGAGGTGTAGGCGGGAAAGTCAGATCTAATTAGTTTATTGAGCCCTGATACTGAGGAGACCTGTTGACCCACCTCAAATCCAGCGTCCCATAGAGAAGATATAATGGATTCCACAATTTTTTTCGATTCTTTTGAGAGTTTATTTTTATATAAAAAAACAAGGTCCAGATCAGAGTCAAAGCTTATCTCTCCCCTACCCAGGCCACCAGATGCAACTACACAAAACCTATCAAAGTTAAACCCTTTTAGATGGGATGAAATACAACTGATAACATCATCAGCATAGGCCAAAACTGAATTTAAACCCACTACTTCCTGAACACATAGCTGTTTAAAACTATCTCTTTTTTCCTTTAATTTTTTTGAGAGTTTCTTGGCTAAATCCATGGCGCCTAGTATTTATTTCTTTTTTTGAATCGTTTGGGGTCTATGCCATACTTCTTTATTTTATACTGGATTATTCTTTTGGTAGTACCAAGTATCTTTGCTGCAGCACTTTGATTTCCATTGGTCTCTTTTAAGGCGTCAATAATTAAGTCTTTTTCAAAATTTGCCACTAAGATATCAAATTTACCATGTATTTTACCCTGTTCGCCCTTTAAGCTAGTTTGCAGGGAAGGTGGCATATGATGGGATTCAATGGTATGCCCCTCTGCAATAAGTACTGCACGCTCTATACAATTTTCCAATTCTCTTACATTTCCTGGCCAGTGATATGACATGAGCATGTCAATTGCACTTGTGGAAAGTCTTTTTACATCCTTTTTAAAAATTTTTGAATACTTACTTACAAAAAAATCAGCCAAGAGTAAAATGTCAGAACATCTCTCCCTTAGTGGAGGAAGATAAATTGGGAAGATATTTAACCTAAAAAATAGGTCTGAGCGAAAACGGCCTTTTGCTACTTCCTCCTCTAAATTTTTATTTGTAGCAGCTACTACCCTGACATCCACTTTAATGGTCCTGGAAGATCCAACTGGCTGGATCTCCTTTTCTTGTAACACCCTAAGTAGTTTTGCCTGTGCCATTGGGGAAAGTTCACCAATTTCATCTAAAAATATAGTCCCCTTATGGGCCTCTTGAAAGCATCCCTTTCTCCTATAGGCTGCCCCTGTAAAAGCACCTTTTTCATGGCCAAATAACTCACTTTCAAGAAGGCTCTCAGGCATCGCAGCACAATTTATTTTTATAAAAGGTCCCTTGGCCCTGCCACTATTTTCATGGATAGCGCTGGCCACAAGCTCTTTTCCCGTCCCAGTCTCCCCAATAATAAGCACAGTGGTATCAGTGTCTGCAACTTGATCTATTAGTTTTAAAACTGTGAGTATTCCTTTGGATCTGCCAATTATATTGGTCTTTGGGCGTCTGGCAGTGGCCAGTTGCTTTCTGAGCTTTCTGTTTTCCTCTTCAACTGCCCTAAAATAAACTGCCTTCCCAAGCAGGTGAGCCACAGAAGATAGAAGATTTAACTCTTTATCCAGATCTTCCACTTCTTTTGACAGCTTGTCTGCTGATAAAATTCCAACTACCTTTCCCTTGTAAAAAATTGGAACACACAAAAAAGAGAGTTCTTTTCTGTCAATGGTCTTCCTTGCACCAGTCCTGTCCAAAAAATGCGCTTCTTTTCCTAAATTTGCTATTGCCATTGGCCTACCTGTCTGGGCAACCTTGCCTGTTATTCCCTCCCCAGGCCTATAGGTAATCTTCTCCTTACCAATTTCAACGCCCCTGGCCACATCTAACCAAACTTCCCCAGATTGGAGGTCTAAGACAGAAATCATCCCCCTATTCATGCCAAGTTTCTCATTCAAGATATCTAAGACCTTTAACATAAGGTCCCTTATATCATCTTCAGAGGCAACTAACTTGGCTATTTCATAAAGTGCAAGTAGATCATTGTAAGTTAAATTCATACTTCTATTTGTGGACCTAATCCGAATTTATTAAAACTTGGATTAATGTTAGGCACTTCTCCTTTTGCCAATATACCCAAATTACAAAAGCCAATCTTTTTTACTCAATAAAAATAACATCAAACTTATCTCCTGTTAAGGAAACTCCCCCACTAGAAGTGACCAAAAAGGTATTCTCAACTCCAACCATGCCAATATCTGGTATTCCAATCTTTGGCTCCAGGGCGATTACCATATCCTCTTCTAGTGGATCTGTAAATCTTTTTGCTATTGGAGGCCATTCATTTAGATATAAACCTATACCATGACCTATAAATGGAACCTTATTACCAGAAAGCCCCATAAAACCTTCTTCAAATCCATACTTTTTGGCTAAATCAATAGCAAAGGCATAAATATTCTCAGGTGACTCACCTGGAACTAACATCTTGGCACATTCTGTTTGCACCATGAGACAAAATTCCTGGGCCTTTCTCACATCCTTTGGCATATCTGCTTGTTTTCCAGAAAAAAAGAGTTGGGATTTATCTGTGTGATAGCCTTCCAGGGAAAATACAGTATCCACCATAAGTAATTCTTTTTCCTTCCAAACCTTCCCATCATAGCCAAAATGGGGAACTGCTGCATGTATCCCCCTACCTCCAACAGGTCCATTAAAACAGGTTGGATAAATACCTGAATCACCAGAGCTTATGTGCCCAATAAATAGTTCCTCATATGCTCCTTGCATACGCAAAATGCCAGAGTGACCAAGGGACATATATGTGTCTAATATTTTCTCTCCAATTTCCCTCTCACTCATATTTGGTCTTATTTTTTCAGGCACAATTTCACAAATTCCCTTATAATGCCTGCTTCCTGCAAGTTCTAATTTGTAAATTTCCCATTTGGTCTTTTTGGCACATGCCCTGTTTATTATTGTGTCACCATCGAGCAATTTTTTCCCCTGAAATTTCTTTTCAATTAATTTTCCCATGGACCACAGAACCCCTCCCATTTCAATTGAAAACACATCAGGTAGAGGTTCCCCTGCTTCTTTAAGTATATTAATGATGTCTGAAAAGGAGCGATAAGAAAATATATTTTTAACCAGTGATTCTATCTTTGCGCGCTCAATCCCTTTTCTTATAAAGAGAGAGGGTTCACCCTCCCTGGGCAACCAGAATACACCTGTTGCAAAATGTCCACTTGCCCAATAAATGTGGACCCTGGACAAAAGCATTAGCCCCCCTGATTCAGGTTGATATTTATCCAATATTTCTCTAACCCTTTTCCACCTCATCTCAAGTTCTTCTCTTGGTATGATTTCCAAGGCTTCAAACATGCTCTCCCCCTTATCCCTTAATTTTTTTAATACAAATTTTTTAATATTGCCCAATTAGATAAAATCAAATAGATTATAAATCCATTGGGAATTTCAGTTTATACAAAATTGTCCCTATTAGCAATCTATAAAAAAATGGATATCTTAGAGGACATGTAAAAGATGAATAAACAGGTCTTTGATTGTAAGATGTGTGGGCAATGTTGCACAGGGGAAGGTGGGATTATTGTAACATATAGGGAAATAGAAAGAATCTGCAAATATCTATCTATTGAAATTAGTGATTTCCTGATCAAGTTTACACAAAAAACCCCAGATGGAAAATACTCTTTAAGCACCAAAACAGATGGCAGTTGTGTTTTTTTTAACCCTCACAAGGGATGTAAAATTCACATGGTAAAACCTGATATATGCCTTGCGTGGCCATTTTTTAAGGGAAATTTAGAAGATGAATACAGTTTTTTTCTGGCAAAGGAGTATTGCCCTGGAATTTCAAGGGATGTTTCTTTTGAGGAATTTAGAAAATATGGTCTTAAATTTTTAAGGGAACATGACTTGTTAAAAAAAGATAAAGATGCACCCAATGCCTTAAAAATAGATTCAGATTATTGATATGGACAAAAACAAAGCACTAGCTATCTTAAAAATTGATAAAAATGCATCATTGGATGATATAAAAAAAACATATAGAAAACTTGCCTTTTTGTATCACCCAGACCTAAATCCCAACCTAAAGGATGCTGGTAAAAAATTTCAGGAATTAAATGAAGCATATGTATTTTTGCTCACCCACCATAAACAAACTATTGAGAAAGACAGACCTAAAGAACACGCTACATATGAAAACTTCCAGAAAAAGGCCACATACTATACTGCAAAAAAAAGATTTTTTTATAAAACAACAAGGACAAAGGGGGAATCAAAAAAAAGAGATACATCTAAATGGAACAAATCGAAAAAAAACAAATTATCACAGGAAGATATCTTAAAAAATATATTAAAGGATCCCTTTGCCAGACAGGTATTTGAAGATATATTTAGAGAAGTAAAGAAGAGGTCAATATACCACCAGGATGGAAAATTAGACCATGTAGTTAGTTATTCTCCAGTTGAAAGGATAAAAAAAGTTGGATATATTTTTAGTATATCAAATTTAAAAAAGTGGTTCAGGTCACAGTTAGACCATGAGCACGTGATTTATATGGACAAAAATCAACTAATACCTGGGGCAAAACTCAAATTTCAGATAACGCAATTTAAGAAAAAACCAACACAAATAATTACAAAGATACCAGAAAACTATATTCCAGGAAAGGCCATCCGTCTAAAAGGGCTTGGGAAAAGACTTGGACCATTTAAAGGAGATCTCTATATCCGTATATTTTATAAATAACTATTAGGAATAATATGAATAATATTATGAAAAAATGTATCTTTTTATTGTTTTTCACAATCTCAATATGTTTTTCCACTACTCTTTATTCATACACCAATAAGACTATAACTGTGGTGGGAGACCAGTCTTATGCCCCCTTTGAATTTAAGGATGCAAAGGGAAAACCCCGGGGAATTTTTGTGGATATATGGAAGTTATGGGAGAAAAAGACCAATATAAAGGTTCAATATAGACTAATGAAGTGGAAAGATGCACTGGAAGGGGTAAAGAAGGGTAAATATGATGTAGTTGGTGGTATATTCTACAGTAAGGAGAGGGATAAATTTTTTGATTTCAGCATACCATATACTCAGATTGATACCAGAATATTTTTCCACAAAGATATTTTTGGAATAAAAACTATAGATGATATTTCAGGGTTTCTTGTTGGTGTTGTAGGTGAAGATTATGCAGAAAAATTCTTAAAATCAAATTATCCTTATATACATATAAAGACCTTTCCAACTACTGAAGATATGGTCAAAGCTGCAATAAACGGTAAAATTAAGGTATTTATTTGCGATGGACCAATTGCGCTCTTTTACCTGGCAAAATATAAGGGGGGTGATAATTTTAAGTACTCAAAAAGACCAATTTACGTATCAAAGGTATATGCTGCAGTAAAAGATGGAAATAGTGAATTATTAAAATTAATAAATAGTGGTTTCAATAAGATATCAAAAAAAGAGATAAACGAAATCACAGGTAAATGGACAGGGGTTAAAATTAATTTCTGGTGGGAAAAATATTTAATTATTACAGTTGTGATATTTTTGTTAATTTTTACTGTTATCCTTGCATGGTCTTTATCCTTAAAAAGGATTGTAGATAAAAGGACCAGGGAACTTATAGAAAAAAACATAGAGATAGGGGAACTATACGATAGATTAAATTCTATTATTCACGCGGCAAATATGGGGCTGGTTGAACGGGACTTAGACGGATATGTATTGGACGTTAACCAAGAATATCTAAATCTCATTGGTAGAAGAAAAGAAGATATAATTGGAAAGAGGATTGATGAATGGACCCATCCAGAAGACAAACACCTACAAAAAATGGCTAGAGATTTAATAATAAAACATGGCAGCTTAAAAGGGCTTGAGGTAAGATATGTAAAACCCAATGGGGAAACTGTCTATGTGCTCGCCAACTCTGTAAGGCTTAAAAATAGACCCAACAGGGTAATTTTTTTGTGTCAGGACATAACTGATATGAAAAAACAGGAAGAAAAGATAATCACCCTTGCCAATGAGCTTGAAACTACCCTTAATTCCATTGGAGATGGGGTAATATCAACTAACAAAGAGGGAAAGATAAAATTTTTTAATCCAGTAGCAGAACAGATAACTGGATGGAAAAAAGGGGAAGCTATAGGAAGAAATCTGGAAGAGGTTTTTAACATTGTATCTGAAAAAACAGGTAAAAAAGTAGATAATCCATTTACAGAGATCAAGAAAACAGGAAAGATAATTGGTCTTGGCAACCACACCCTGTTAATCAGGAAAGATGGTGACAAAATTCCCATATTAGATAGTGGAGCTCCAATTTTTGGGAAAGACGGGGAATTAATAGGAGTGGTAATAGTCTTTAGGGATGGAAGGGAACAAAGGCAGAGGGAAGCAGAACTAATCAGATTAGAGAAATTAAATACAGTGTCCCAGATATCTGCTGGCATTGCCCATGATTTCAATAACATACTTGCAACTATTGTTTCCAACTGTGCACTGGTTAAAAATAAACTAAAAATTGATGCCTTTGAAAGAAAATTTTTTGAAAAAGTAGAAAAAACCATTCTTGATGCAAGAAATCTCACCAAACAATTGATTCTACTTAGCACGGAGTTTGAACCAGATAAAAAACCCTTTGATTATAGGAAAAAAATCAAAGGACTAACAAGGCTGATTTTAGCTGGAACAAGTGTTGAGGCAGAATTTTTGATTGACGAAGACTTATATTATATTAATGGAGATGAGACCCAGATAGATCAAGTAATCCAAAACCTCATTATAAATGCAAAGGATGCAATGAAAGATAGAGGGAAAATAACAATTAAGGCACAAAATATCCATGTGAAGAGGGACGAGATCAAAGGATTATCTGAAGGTGATTATGTGCGTATATCAATAAAAGACACAGGACCAGGAATTGACGAAGACAATCTGTCTAGGATATTTGAGCCATACTTTTCAACAAAAAAAGGAGGAACAGGGCTTGGGTTGTATGTTGTTGAAAATATAGTTAAAAACCACCAGGGACACATTGAAGTCATAAGTGAAAAAGGGAAAGGGACTGAATTTGTGTTATATCTACCAGCCAAAAGAGAAATAACTGTGGAACCTAAAAAAGATAACCCTGATACAAGCCTGGAAGGTATTAATATTTTACTCATGGATGATGAAGAGATGTTCAGAGAAGTAATAAAAGAGCTTGTGCCCATTGTTGGAGGAACGGTGACAGTTGTGTCTAATGGCAATGAAGCCATATCAATTTATAAAGAGGCCTTAAACAAAAAAAAGGGTTTTGATGTGGTGGTCCTTGACCTGACAATTGTTGGTGGAGAAGGAGGATTGGATGTGGGCAAAAAGATCCTTGAAATAGACAAAGATGCCAGAATAATAATATCCTCTGGACACACTGCGCATCCAATTTTTAAGGAGTACAAAAAATATGGATTTGTAGGAGCCATTAAAAAGCCATATACCATTTATGAATTTGCTAGTTATATTAAAAAGCTGTTGACTTCTCTAAATAATTAATAAAAAAACTAGTCCCCATGACCAAAGAATCCCAATCGCTTATAGTACTCACATCAGTGACATTTATCTGGGGCATAACCTTTACAATTGTTAAACATGCCATAGCCTATGTTGATGTATATGTGTTTCTATTCCAGCGATTTTTAGTCGCCTTTTTTCTTTTCATACCTTTTGTAATTTTTTGTAGAAGAGAATTCCATCTAAAAACAATTGTTCATGGCATGATACTTGGCGGTCTATTGTTTCTGGCTTATGCATTTCAGACCATTGGATTAAAATACACGCTTGCTGCAAATGCTGGATTTGTAACAGGTTTAAATGTAGTTATAGTGCCAATAATAAATAGCTTTTTTTTCAAAAAACACATACCATTCAATGCAAAAATTGGGTCAATAATGGCTTTAATTGGACTTTCACTACTCTGTATAAATGGAGAGCTTAAAATTAATAAAGGTGATATCATTGTCTTTTTTTGTGCAATATGCGTAGCACTACACATTATTTATACAGATAAATACACAAAATACAATAATGCATTTAATCTTGCATTTATTCAAATGGGGACAATAGCTTTATTAAGTGGAATTTTCGCCATTTTTTATGGCCATAGTAGTGAACTCTTGAAAATAGAGAAAAATACAGTGTGGGCCATTATTATATGCTCTGTTTTTGCATCAAATTTTGCGTTCTGGGCCCAGACATACTTTCAAAGATATACAATCCCAACAAAGACAGCTATTATATTTTCAGGTGAGCCAGTTTTTGGGGCTATATTTGCCCATTTTTATGGGGGAGAAATATTGACATTAAAGGCAATTATAGGGGGGATGTTAATTGTCCTCAGTATGGTTATTTCAGAAGTAGATTTTAATAAAATTCATATAGTAAAATCAAAAAACTTAATCTAAAAAATTAAAAAAGGGGCATAGCCCCTTAAAATTTTTTTATTTACATTCTGACAAAGCCTTTTCCACAACCTGTTTTAACTCATTTTCTGTTATATCAAGGTTTGGAGTCTTTTTTATACCCAATTTCGTCACCACGAGATATTTTTTTGGTTCTATATTGTGTCTTTTTAGGGTTGCAAATCCACACCCTACTTCACACCCATCAATGAGAAGTACGTTTTCTTTATTTTTAACTGACTCCACAAACTTTGGAAGATCCCCACCAACTCCTACCAGGCAAAACATTTTTCCAACGCCCTGTTCTGTGAGTCTTATAGCAGTTGCATTGGCAAGCTGCCCTACATTTGATCCACCTGAACAGCACAGGATCATATATTGGTCATTGTTAGAGTTACAGCAACTCTTATCCATAACTCACCTCCTGTTATTTTTTTAACCAGGTCAATACTTCTGCCTTAGTAGGAATCTTGCCAACGCTTTTTACCTCACCATCCACCATAATAGCTGGGGTACCAAATACACCTGCCTTTGCGATTTCCATTGTATCTGTTACCTTATCTATATTTGCCGCTATGTTTGCTTCTTGAAGTGCATCCATAACCACCTGAAAGGCCTGCTCACACCTTGGACATCCTGGTCCCAATACCTTTATTTCCATGACAACTACCTCCTTTATGTTGTATTTTTTACGAAACAATATATCCATAAAACATTCCACAACCAGTTGCCAGGACAACTATTATCCCAGCAAAGGTAAGGGCCTTTTTCCATCCCATAATAGAGCTAATCACCAGGAGGTTAGGAAGGGAAAGGGCTGGTCCTGCAAGCAACAAGGCCAAAGCTGGCCCCTGTCCCATTCCTGAACCAATAAGTCCCTGGAGTATTGGCACCTCTGTAAGTGTTGCAAAATACATAAGAGCACCAACTATTGATGCAAAAAAGTTTGCAAAAAATGAGTTTCCTCCAACAAGTGCTTCAACAAAACGAGATGGAATTAATGCCTCATGTCCTGGTCTGCCCAAAAAAAATCCAGCTACCAATACCCCTGCAAAGAGAAGTGGAAATATCTGTTTCATAAATCCCCAGGTGGAATCCACCCATGTCTTTATCTCTTCTTTTGCAAACCACATTTTTAACATAAGAAAAAGAGAAATTAAGAAAAAACCAGTCAAATACCACTTTATCTCATAAAGAGTAGTCCATATTGGGCTTTGGGTCTTTGGTTTTGCTATTGTTGCAGAGAGTAAGATGAGGATCATGGTTATCATATATACGGTTTCCTGCCAAAGTGGCCTTGTTTTGTGTTCCTGGGGAAGATAGATCTGTCCCCCTAACCTTTTTTGTTCGTCCTTTTTAAATATAATTTCCATCAAGATTCCCACAATGAATGCAAATAAAATAGCCCCAATAGCCCTTGCAAGACCCAACTTCCAGCCCAACACCCTTGCAGTAAATACAATTGCAAGGACGTTAATTGCTGGTCCAGAATATAAAAATGCTGTTGCTGGTCCTATGCCTGCCCCCCTTGTGTATATACCAGCAAACAGGGGAAGTACTGTACAGGAACACACAGCCAGGATGGTTCCTGAAACAGAGGCAACGCAATATGACAAAATCCTATTTGCCTGGGGTCCAAAATACTTTAAGACTGATGCCTGGGACACAAACACCGCTATTGCACCAGCAATAAAAAATGCAGGGATAAGACAGGTCAAGACGTGTTGCCTTGCATATTCTTGCAACATCAAAAAGGCCTCAAGCCCTGATCTCCTGATTATCTCACTCTCCCATGGGGTAAAGTAAGCTATTAAAAATATGGCAACCAATATCCCTAACTTATACCTCTCTTTCATATAACTACCTCTATTTAGTGAAATGGCCAATTATGCATATAAATGTAATATCTCTCCTTTGCAGGACAGGTTATTTTATCAATTTCTCCCTGGAAATATCTTTTAATTCTCTTAGGATGGAAACTATCTGTACGTCTTCATTTAACCAATCCTCTAGTATATTCAACATGGTCTTTGCATAAGGGTTGTCTGTATCCTGGTTTATCCTGTAATTTACCCAGAGACCATCTTTTTCAAAGGTAACAAGATCTGCCTCTTCCAATACCTTTAAGTGTTTGCTAACTGTGGATTGGGCTACCTTCAAGACTGCCTGGAGTTCACAAACACAAAGGGTACGCATCTGAAGCATCTTTAAGATCTTCACCCTATTTGGATCTGATAGTGCCTTCATAACTTTGATAAATTTTTTCATAACACCTCCATATCGCTATAGAGTCATATAGTATACAAGATATCCTTTGTCAATCTAAAGTTTTTATGGCTATTCTATTTTCACATAATCTCTTAAAATTACCTTTACCCCGAAGCCTGAAAAATAGACCTTATACTTGTTGGGACTTATTATTCCAATTATCTTTCCCCTTCCAAAGACCTTATGTGTACACCACATCCCCTTTTTTGAAGTCTTTTTCTCTATAATATTATCTTTTTTTTGAGTTGTTTTTGTTAGAGAACCAGTATAGTTTTCAGAAAATTCATCAAAGACTTTGTTACCTAGCTCTTCGATTAATGGACTTATCCTGGCTGGATAAGGATCTCCAGTTTTTGAGACCAATGTCCTTGGACTGTAGATATAGAGCCTTTCCCTTGCCCTTGTTGTGGCTACATAAAAAAGCCTCCTCTCTTCTTCCATACCTTCTGGTTCAAATTGGGATAGCCTTGATGGGAACCTGTCTTCAACCATATCCATCAAAATAACAACATCCCATTCCAGTCCTTTGGCTGAGTGAATGGTAGACAGGGTAACATATTGCTCCAGTGGATCTTCCATACCATATGAGTCCACTGGCTCAAGGGTGATATCAGTCAAAAATAGCTCCAAGTCGGAGTAACTGGAGGACAGTTGCAAAAGTTCATCTAAACCAGCCTGTCTTTTTGGATAGTCGTCATGGTATTCATTCATAAAATAAGGGGTGTAGATCCCTATTATTTTTTCTAAGATATCCTTTGGTTTTGAATCTTTAATATCTGAATCATTCATAAGGGAAATTACATCACTAACCTCTTTATTGGATTTACAAATATGGGTTAAGTAATTTTTGTCTGAGAAATAACTATCAAACATCCTTTTTACGGTCTTTGGACCAATTTTTGGTATGAGACAAAATACCCGTTGCCATGATATATAATCTGCGGGGTTGTGTATTAGCCTGAGATATGCAATTATATCTTTTATATGGGCTGCTTCTGAAAATTTCATGCCTCCAAATTTTTTATACTTGATTCCCATTTTATTTAATTGTAGTTCCACTGGATATGATTGATAACCAGCCCTAAATAAAACAGCTATTTCATTTAAAGGATATTCATGGGACATCTCAATTATTTTATTTACCACTAACAATGCCTGACTCTGGTCACTGATTGTTCTAATTAACTGAGGCTTTTGACCTCTTTCTCGTATAGCCACGAGTCTTTTTTCATATTTTTCTTTTGCATTTTTTAAAATCTCATTGCTAAAATCCAATATAGATTGAACTGACCTGTAATTTTTTTCCAGCAAAATAACTTTTGATTTTGGAAATATATTGGTGAAATCTAAAATGTTTCTAACTGTTGCACCCCTAAATGAATATATAGATTGTGCATCATCTCCAACTGCCATTACATTGCCATTTTCTCCTGAAAGAAGAGATACAATTCTTCCTTGAACTAAATTTGTATCCTGATACTCATCAACCATTATAAACTGATACCTCATCTTCAAAAAGTTCAAAATATCTTCTTTAGACAAAAGTAACTCTTCTAAATTAAACAACAAGTCATCATAGTCCATTAAGTTGTGCTCTTTTTTAAAATCAGTGTATGCCTTATATATTTTTTCCATGTCTTCTAAATAAATCAAAAGATGTGAGGATGAAGATATAACAGCTTCTTCTAATGTAATCTCTTTATTTCGCATACGAGAAATCAGGGAAAAGACAGTGCTCTTTTTTGGAAAGCTTTTGTCTTTTTGTCCTATCTTTAGAGAATCTTTTAATTGTTTTATAATATCCTGTGAATCAGATTGATCTAATATGGTAAATTCAGACGAATATCCAATATCCTTTGCAAAACGCCGGAGGATTAAATTGGCAAATGAATGAAAGGTGCCACCAACCACCCCATCCATCTGAGCGCCAAGTAGTTTACCAGCCCTAAGTAGCATTTCCTGGGCTGCCTTTTTGGTAAAAGTAAGAAGCAAAATAGATGAAGGGCTTACCCCTAAATTAACCAGGTGCGCCAGTCTATAGACAATGGTCCTGGTCTTTCCACTTCCTGCCCCAGCAATAACCAAAACTGGACCATGTATTGTAGTAACTGCCTCAAATTGGGCTTCATTTAAATCTTTTTCCAGGTCTATCATAGAATTTTCCCATTAAACTACCACAAGGTTTTGAAAGTGTTTTAATATTTCCTGTCCCACATCTCTTACCCTGGTGACTTTACCAGATAAATTTGAATCATAGAAAACAAGATCTTCTCTAAAGTGTGTACCAAAGCGTCCATAACAACCAAAAATAGACTCCCTATCAAACTTTGCCTTTAGATCAAACCCCTTTTTGGGCAGGGCTATTATATCTGGGGTATTTATGAACTTAGATCCTGGGTAAAGCTCATCTCTAAGGTATATCCTATCAAATACTTTGCTCCCATTATATTCAACTGCGTTGAGTAGTTCTATTATATCATTTACTATTTTTTTATAATCAGACCTATCTACCCTTCCTCTGGAAAAAACACCCTTTTTGTGGATAAATATCCTTCCTGGATCAAGTGCAAAACCAGTTGTTTTATCTGATATAAAAGATGCATCTAATTCAAAGGTAGGGGTATCTTCCAAAAAGAGCATACCTGCCTGTTTCAGTATAGCATTTATATCAACTTCAGTAATTAGTTCACAAAAACCATGGTCCGATACCATCATAAATCTCTTAGGTGAAGGGAGAGATGAATATCTATCTAAAACTTCTCCAAACACCCCATCCAATTTCTTAAAAAATTCTCTACACATGGAATGAAGGGGATTTTTTTTATCAAAAATAGCAGGATATAAAAAATGGTTTATCCTATCTGTTTCTGTAAAAATAAGCACAAAAAGATCCCATGTAAGATCTGGCCAGAAGAGATTAAGGACCTTTTTTTTGGACTCAAGACACAAAAAAACCTCTTTTAACAGGTATTCAGGGTCCTTTATCCCCTTTATTGTATCAGCCTCTAATTTATAATCAATCTCCTCTAACATTGGAACATAGACCTTTGGAAAGACACTGTTTAAAAGGTCTTTAGCAACAAAGCCAGATATTAATACACCTCGAATTGGAAAAGCCGGATATGTATTTGGTAGATTAATTACTTTGGATATAATATTCCTCTCTCCCAGTTCATGAAAAATGGTCTTACACCTCACCTTTGTAAAATCAGAAATAGATATCTTGTATGAAATGGGATCTATATCCCAAAATCCAAATACACCATGTTGTTCTGGTCCTTTACCTGTAAAAAAAGATGTCCAATTTACTGGTGAGAGCTCTGGAAGCTCTGATTCAATAGAACTTAGATAATTACTATCAACTAATTGTCCCAGGTTACTCAATGAAAATTCCCTGCACACGAACTTTAGTTGGGATACAGACATCCCATCAAGCCCTATTATTACAAGCCTATTCTTTTGTTCCATAGGTGATGGGATTTAACAGGTAGACAGAAAAAATACAAGGGATTAGTTAGTGTATCTTTTGTTTAAATGAAACAAGGTTTCCAACAAAAAATATTCAAAAAATAATTGAATATAATTCAACTATTTGGTAATAGTTCAAAAATACTTTTTTCTAGGATAAGGGGAATAAATGTATGAAAAAAGAGGCCTATGAGAACATAATAAGGGAACTTCAAATAAAAGATTTTGCCATAGAATCTTCCATAAATGGTATTGCTTTCAGTGACCTTAATGCAAACGTAACATACGTGAATGAGGCATGTTTAAAGATGTGGGGTGGTGCCCTGAGATCCGAACTTGTCGGCAAGAAGGCTGACTTTTTTGCCTTGAACAAAAAAGAGGCTGAACAGGTGATAGTACAGGTAATTACCAAGGGTTCATGGGAAGGAGAAATTTGGGGAAGGAGAAGGGATGGAAGCCCTATTTGTGTCTATCTCTCTGCATTTTTAGTCACAGACAGGGACAATTCCCCTGTATGCATGATGTGTTCCTTTATAGATATTACAGACAGAAAAAAGATTGAGCAAGAGATGAAAGTAAAAGATCTTGCCATAGAATCTTCCATAAATGCAGTGGTGATAGGAGATCTAGAGGGGAAAATTACTTATGTAAACAAAGCCTTTTTAAAGGAATGGGGAGGTACAAAGGAAGAAGTCTTAGGCACTTCCCTAGTAGATTTTGCATTGGACAAAAATGCTGCCAATGAAGCTCTGGAAGCATTATTAAAAAAAGGAAAATGGCAAGGAGAACTATCTGGAATAAACAAACATGGGGAAATTAAGCACGTAGAACTTTCCGCCCATAAAGTAGATGATGCAAATGGCAATCCCATCTGCCTATTTTGTACCTTTGTGGATATTACAGAAAAAAAACTCTATGAAACATGGCTTGAAAACGCCAAAAAAGAGCTGGAAAAAAAGGTAAAGGAAAGGACAAAGTCTGTCATTGATATGAATAGACAACTAATTATGGAGATAAATGAGAGGAAAAATATTGAGGCTAAGCTTAGAAAAAAGGAAAAAGAATTAAAAATTCAAGCAAAAAATTTAAAAGAAATGAATACTACCCTAAAGGTCTTGCTTGAACACAAGCAAAAAGAAAGGGAAGAGATGGAGAGAAAATTTTTATCCAATATAAAGGACCTTGTTTTGCCCTATGTGAAGGAGCTTAAGTCAACTCAACTATCCATCCAACAACAGGGACTTTTGGATCTCATTGAAAACAACCTAATAAATATCCTTGCCCCTTTTTCGCAAAAAGTATCAGCAAATTTCTATAACTTCACCCCTTCACAACTAAAGGTGGCTGAGTTTATAAAAATGGGTAAAACCACGAAGGAAATAGCTGAAATCATGAATATTTCAACAAGGGCAGTTGAGTTTCACAGAAACCAGATCAGGGAAAAATTAGGTATAAAACACAAAAAAATCAATCTAAGGACCTACCTCCAGTCACTGGATTAATAAAATTCAAAGATAAAATAACCCCCCTATTTCTAATTTATCCAATAATTCCCACGTGATATATGCAGAAATTTTGTCATATATACTAGTATTAGCCTGATACTTTTCTAGCATTTCCTTACGTTCCCAAAAAAAATCAAAAGGTCTAATGTGATCTACAACAATGAAAAAGAATACAAAAAACAAACAGGAGCCACCTATGATACATTATAAAATCATTTATTGTGAAAACAAAGATAAGAAAGACTGGATAGTCTTTTTGCACGGACTTGGGGGAAGCTCAAGGATATGGTACAAGCAGTGGAATTTTTTTAAAAAATACTACAATTTACTTTTAGTTGATTTTTATGGACATGGAAATACAGAAGAAACTCTTGAAACATACAATTTTGAGTCAGTATCAAGCTCAATAATTGAAGTACTGGACCATTTAAATATATCAAAAGCCCATTTTATGGGTATATCTCTTGGGTCCATAGTAGGTATGGCAATTGGCAATTATTATCCAGAAAGGGTAAAGAGCCTTATACTTGGAGGCGCTGCAATGCGCTTTACAATAAAAACCACATTTCTTTTGTATCTTAGTTATGTCTTAAAGGGATTACTTCCCTATATGTGGCTTTATAAAATCTTTGCATGGATAATAATGCCAAAGAAAAACCATAGAAAATCTAGATCTGTGTTTGTTAGAGAAGCAAAAAAATTAGGTAGAAAGGAATTTCTAAAATGGCATAAATTACTTGCTTCCTATAGAAAAGTTTGTGATGAAATTACAACAAATATATTTGGTAAATTAAAAAAGATATTCATATCTGGTGACGAGGATCATTTATTTGTAGATGATGTTATTGCATATGCTACTGCTGATCCAATTTCTGATTTTTTCTTAATAAAAAAATGTGGTCATGTGTGTAATGTGGAGAAGCATTGTGAATTCAATGAAGTGGCACTTGCTTATCTACAGGGGTTAGATAAAGAAGAGAGAATAATTCCAATCAACAAAGAGTCTTTCCAATATTCAGTTGCTAATTTTTCGAATTAAACATATGGTAATTACTTAATCTTTACTATCCTACTCGTGCCAATTTTTATTAAATACACCTGGCATCCTATTCTAATATTTTAACTGGTGTTAACTATTAACAAAATCATTAACACCAGTTAATTACTTAATTTCCCACACGTCTTTTCCTACAATAAATTTACTTGAAATTATTGGCCTTTTATTAAATTTAAACTGGCATTCATTTTGCTGAAGGTAATGATGGACTTATGTTGGGGATATAATTATTTAAACAGTCTAAACGAGGAGGAGGTCTGTATGAAGACATTAGTTGTATATTCATCCCAAACAGGAAACACAAAAAAATTGGCACAAGCTGCCTATCAAGTATTGCCAGAACCCAAAGAGATATACAGTATTGAAAATGCTCCTGCACCAGATGGCTATGATTTAGTAGTAATAGGGTTTTGGTTTAAAAAAGGAGTCCCAGATCCAGCTTCCCTTGAATACCTTCAAAAAATAAAAAACAAAAAGGTATTTCTAATGGCAACGCATGGCGCAGCCCCTGATTCAGAACACGCCAAAAGAGGTATGGAAAGGGCAAAGGATTTACTTGAGGGCTGTGATATAATAGGAACTTTTAATTGCCAGGGTGAGGTCTCTCCAAAGATAATGGAAAAGGCTGCATCAAAACCAACTCCCCCTGAATGGTTCAAAGACGCTCCACTGTCTAAAGGTCATCCAGATGACAACGATATCTCAAACCTAATACAAAAAATAAAAAAGGCTGTTTCAAGATAATTAAATTAAAACTAGTTCAAGGAGTAATTTTTTATGGAAAAAATATCTTTTTCCAATATTGCAATTGTGTCGTGTGGGACCCTGAGTATGGAAATCAGGGCCCTTCAGGAAGAAGGATTTTTAGACACTGAACACATATTTTTCACTACCCCGGGACTACATCAAGATATCAAGGAATTGGAACGTCAATTAATATCCAGGATAAATAAGGCCAAAGAAGTATGTGATAAAGTGCTGGTAGTTTATGGGGGGAAATTTTGCTATGTAAATCCAGATGAACCAACCAGGACCATGAAGGTCATAATAGACGAACAAGGTCCCAATGTAGTCAGGATACAGGCCAGCCATTGTATAGATATGATTATAAGTGAAGAAGAGAGGGAAAAGGCTGCGTTAGAGCTTGCTGGTGGAGAAAAGGTGTGGTGGATGACCCCTGGTTGGGTAAGGTTCAGAAAGCAGGTATTCAAGGGCTGGGATAAAGCTATGGCAAATGAGAATTTCCCAAGACATACAGGTGGTGCCATTGTGGCAGATGGAATTGGTTTTATGGAAAAATATATGAATGAGCATCCAGAGGAATTTTTGGAGTATTGCGACTGGATGGGTATTCCAATGCAAACATATGAAGTAACCTTAGACAGATTTAAAAATTTACTCACAGAACAGGCAAAAATACTCAATGAGATTTAGATTCATAGTGGATGGGTAAAGGTATTAAATACCTTGCCCTTTCCACTATATCACACCTTTAAAAACATGCCACTTAACCTACCTTAAGAGTTCCCGTGCGGTTCTGTCTTTTAAGGCTTCAAGTGTCCCGCCAGCAATTCCGCCAAAAAAAACATCTCTGAGTAATTTCTGAATAATAAAAGAACGGGAAAATCCATAACCACCGTGTAATTGAAGGGCCTGCTCACACACCCATCTAACAGTCTCATTTGCATAAAACTTGGCAGAAGATACCTCTTTTACAAAGGGATATCCATTTTCAGCGAGATAACATGCATGCCATACCATAAGTCTTGATGCCCTGATTCTGGCATACATCTCTGCTAGCTTAAATTGAACATGCTGATATGCTTTTGTAAACGGAAGTCCTTTTTTTGGTTCTTTTCTCTTGGTCAAAAAAGAAATGGTCTCATCCAGGGCCCTTTGTGCAATTCCATTGCAGATAGATGGGTTTTCCATACGCTCAAAATTAAAGAGTTTCATGGCCTCAGCAAAGGCATTAGGCCCATCTTTTATGAGATTTTCCTTGGGAACTTTACAGTTGTCAAAAAAGACCGAACCCCATGAACCTGCTCTATCTCCAAATGATGGCTCTTCTGATGTTAAAATTCCTGGAAATTCTTTCTCAACCAAAAAAATGCCTATGCCTTTGTGTCCTTTTTCTTCTGGATGGGTTCGTGCGAACACCACAAAGAGATCTGCAATAGTGGCATTTGTTATAAATACCTTGGTCCCATTTAATACATAGTGGTCCCCATCAAGGGTTGCCGTGGTCTGCATGTAGGATGACCAACTTCCAGGAACATCCCCTTCTGTCATGGCAAAGGCAAGAATTTTCTCACCTGTGGCTACTTTTGGGAGATATTTTTGTTTTATCTCTTCTGATGCCATCTCATATATAACTGCAGCAGCCGCCCCAGTATGTATTAAGGTAGTGATAGCAACGCTGGCATCTGCATAACCAAGTTCTTCCATTAAAATAAGCTCTGAATACATGTCTGCGCCCATACCACTATATTTTTCTGGAATCCTTAGCCCAAACACATCTAGATCCTTTAATTTTCTAAAAAGTCTTACAGTTTCTTTAAGGTCACCTTTTTCATCCCTTTCCAATGCACCTCCTATTAGTTCTTTTTTTGCAAAATCCCTTATACTTTGCCTGAGGAGTTGGTGTTCTATTGATAAAAAAGGTAGTCTTAAATCTTCTAAATACATGAGTTGACTCCATGTTTAATACCCCAAAGCCTTTGGGAAACAGGTTATAATCTCTGGAAATATCATGCAAAGTACAATGGTTATCACGTCTATTATAAGAAATGGTATGGCAGCCAAAAAAAGTTCTTTTAAATCCATCCTATCATCCAATGCCTTAACAATATATATGTTAAGACCCATTAGTAGTGTATCATTTTTTCTGTAAAATTGATTTATTTGAAAAATTAGTAGGTCATGGCTTAACCTTTCTGATATTTGGAAAAAATATAGATAGAAAGGAAGTTGCCATGACCTGTAGGGATAAAGATACCATAGTAAGGGAGGCATTGGAACTGATTACTGAAGAGGGGCTCGATGGCATGGGTAAGGCCGTGAAGTTACTGATAAACCTTGCCATGGAGGTTGAGAGGGATAAGTACTTGGGTGTGTTGCCGTATGAGAGGAGTGAAAATAGGAGGAGGAGAAGAAATGGGTATAAACCGAAGAGGGTAAAAACTCGTGTAGGTGAGTTGGAGTTTAGCATTCCGCAGGTAAGAGAGGGAAAATTTTATCCAAAGAGTTTGGAAAAGGGGTTGAGATCAGAACGAGCATTAAAATTGGCGTTGGCGGAGATGTATGTTCATGGGGTTTCAACCCGTAAGGTAGCTGCTATTACAGAGGAGTTATGCGGATTAGAGATCAGTAGTTCGCAGGTAAGCAAGGCAGCAAATGAATTGGATGATATCCTGGAGAAGTGGCAGAACCGACCGCTTGGAGCTTATCGTTATTTAGTTCTTGATGCAAGGTATGAGAAAGTTCGAGAAGGTGGTCGGGTACTTGATTGTGCTGTATTAATTGCGGTAGGTGCAAGGGAGAACGGAAAGCGGGAAGTGTTGGGAGTTTCAGTTGCTCTTTCAGAAAGTGAGGTACACTGGCACAATTTCATAAGGAGTTTAATGGAAAGGGGTCTCCATGGAGTTGAGCTGGTCATAAGTGATGCTCACGAAGGTTTAAAGAGTGCATTGAAAGCAGTTTTACCAGGTGTAGCATGGCAACGTTGCCAGTTTCATCTTCAACAAAATGCTCAAAGCTACATTCCCAGGCAGAGCATGAAAAAGGAGGTCGCATCGAGTATCAGAGCCATTTTTAATGCGCCGTGTGAAGAAGAAGCCCGAAGACTTCTTTCACAATTCGTAAAACATTACGCCGAAGCCGCTCCTAGGCTCGCAACTTGGGCAGAAGAGAATATTCCGGAAGGTTTCACAGTTTTTAGGTTTCCGGAAGAGCACAGACGAAGGATTCGGACATCCAACATGGTTGAACGGCTTAATAGGGAGATAAACAGAAGAACACGGGTAGTGGGGATTTTCCCGAACTCTGCATCATGCTTAAGGCTAGTGAGTGCGGTATTGATGGAGATTTCTGAGGAATGGGAACAAGGGAGGATATATCTGAGAATGACATAGTAAAAAAGCTGTTTTTAGGGAACCCCGTTTCCCCTTTGAGGGACGGAAGGGGGGGTATAAACAGAGGCGAAACAGAGGTCACCTCAAAGGCTTGGCCTTGACGGGGCAAAACTCAAAGCTGGTAAAATAACGGCACCAATTTGCGGGTTTTAGATAAGCTGTTTTTAGTGTAACCCCAAAGCCGGGGTTACAATCACCAGCTTTGAGTGCCCAGTCAAGGCTGACCGAAGTGAAGCCTCATATCAGAAAGGTTAAGCACCTTTTTACAGAAAAATTCTTACACTATCTTCATCCATAACCCAATCACTAATCGGAGCAAAAGAAATAGGCAGATAAGGTTAATATTACTCAATTAGTAAAGAGTATTGACATTTTCATCCAATGTTGATTTCATATCCATATGTTAATCAGTTTTTGAGCCCATTTTTTAATATTTCACATAAAAATAATTTTTAGGAAGTTGCGTTAAGGTCTACAGCAGTATATTATATTGATTTATTTTAGAATTTGTATATATAATATAATACACAATATGTTTTAAGGAGTATTTATGGAAGATTTTTTTAATAAAAAAGATATATTATTTAATATATCACTAAACTCCATAAAGATAGGAATAGTTATTTTAGATAAAGAGAGTTGTATAAGATTTATTAATAATACTGCTAGAGAGATTTTAAATATAAAAAATAAGACAAATAAATTATATTTGTCAGATATATCGTATAATGCATGGAGTGAAATAAAAGATATATTTAAAACTAAAAAAGAACAAATTGGGAAAAGAGAAAAGATTAAAGGTAAAACATTATTTGTACAACGTTATCCAATAGAATATAACGGTAAAGTAATAGGTGTTATTAGCCTTTTCCAACATTTTTCTGAAATGGAAAAGTTGGCAAATGAACTTGAAACATATCATTTACTTGTTAAGGAATTAAATACTATTATAGAATCTATCTATGATGGAATTTATGTAACTGATGGATATGGAAAAACACTTAGAGTTAATTCTTCCTGGGCAAAAATAACAGGTCTGAAACCAGAATATGTTTTAGGTAAGACTGTAAAGGAATTAGAAGAAAAAGGATATGTATCTAAATTTGTAACACCAATGGTAATTAAAAATAAAAAGCCAATGTCTATTCAAGCTAAAACTGTTACTGGTAAGGAAGTATTGGTTTCTGGAAATCCTGTATTAGATAAAGATGGAAAGGTAAGTATGGTTGTTACGACAGTTAGAGACCTTTCTGAGATGAGGCAACTTAGTAGAGAGCTAAAGGAAGCCAAAGAGCTGGCAGAACAATATGAACACAAGATTAGAGAATTAAAAAAACAAATTATAAATCTTCCCTCAAATATAATATGCGAATCAAAATCCATGGAAAGGATTTTGGATATAATTGTTCAATTACAGCATAATAGAGTTCCAGTTTTAATTTATGGAGAAACAGGAGTTGGTAAGGGTGTTATAGCAAAATTAATACATAAAATGACTTTTCCCAAATTAGATGCTCCATATGTGAGTATTAATTGTAGTGCAATCCCTGACAATTTATTGGAAGCTGAGTTATTTGGTTATGAAAAAGGGGCGTTCACAGGAGCAGATTCCAGTGGTAAACCAGGACTGTTTGAACTAGCCCATGGAGGTACTTTGGTATTAGATGAAATAGGAGAGTTGCCTTTATATCTTCAATCAAAGTTGCTTACTGTTCTTGAAGATTATGAAATTAAAAGAATAGGTGGGGTTAAGCGTAAGAAAATTAATGTTAGAATAATTTGCATTACTAATAGAGACTTAAAAGACATGGTTTCAAAGGGAAAATTTCGTCAAGACCTCTTCTTTAGAATAAACGTAGTCCCTATTTATGTACCGCCCTTAAGAAAAAGAAAAGAAGATATTATACCATTAATTTACTATTATTTGAGAGAATTTAATACAAAATATAAAATGAAAAAGTCATTTTCAAAAGGAGTTATTGACTTTTTGTATAATTACCATTGGCCAGGAAATGTTAGAGAGTTAAAAAACTTAGTTGAGCGACTTATAATTATGAGTCAAAATAATGTTATTGATGAAGGTGAATTACCAAAGGATATCTTTCTAAAGAATAATACTAACTATCCCTTAAACGAATTTCATTCACTAAAAGAAATGGTGAGAAAATATGAAATTAGTGTTATTGAAAAAGCAGTAAGAAAATTTGGAAGTGTAGTTAAGGCGTCCAAGATATTAAAGGTAGCCCCTTCTACCCTTTATCGTAAATTGCAAAAATGAAAATGAGTTATTGCAAAAAAGCAAAATTTAATAACGTATATTCTGGCTAAATATACTTAAATTTTCTCTACTGTATTTTCAAATTTGCAATCCCTCCATATTTTTTTCTGTTTTTATGGAGATTTTATCTTTGAAAATTAATAAAAAATAGATGGTTATGTCATTGATAATAATGGTACAAATTTTGCTAAAAAATTAGAAACGTTATACAATTCAATATGAATAAAAGGTATGGAGGACTATTTATGGCTTTTAAAGGAATAGACTTTTTCAGATTGGACGATAAACTTTCTAAAGAAGAAAAGTTAATTAAAAAGTCAGTGAGAGAGTTTTTGAACAAGGAAATAGAACCGTTAGTAAAGGAAGCCTTTCATAAGGAAGAATCTCTACCTTTTAAGGACATTGCTCCTAAAATGGGAGACATTGGAATGTTAGGTACTTTTTTGCCAGAGGAATATGGATGTCCTGGAGGAAATTATGTGGAATTTGGCCTGGTTTGTCAGGAAGTGGAAAGGGTGGATAGCGCTCTGAGGAGTTTTGTTGCAGTTACCTCTGGCCTTGTTATGTATCCCATATGGAAATTTGGGGATGAGGAACAAAAGAAAAAATATTTGCCTAAACTTGCAAGTGGAGAAATTATTGGATGTTTTGGATTGACTGAACCAAATCATGGTTCTGATCCTGGTTCCATGGAGACAACTGCTAAAAAAGATGGCAATGAGTGGATATTAAATGGAACCAAAACTTGGATAACAGAAGCAGATATAGCGGACATTGCAGTTGTGTTTGCAAAGGATGTAGATGATGGAAGGATTAAAGGATTTGTCGTTGAGAGAGAAACTAAGGGCTTTACACAATCAGCTATTACACAAAAAGGGTCCATGAGGGCTGGAGGTGTAGGTGAGCTTGGATTTGTAAATTGCAGGATCCCTGAAAAGAATCTTTTACCTAATTCAGGAGGACTTAAATCTCCACTTATGTGTTTAAACCAGGCGAGATATGGAATTTCATGGGGTGCTTTAGGTGCCGCTATGGATTGTTTCGAGACTGCTTTAACTTACACCAAAGAGAGGAAACAGTTTGGAGAGCCTCTAGCTTCATACCAATTAGTACAAGAAAAACTGGTAAAGATGTTCATGGAAATTTCTAAAGGACAATTAGTATCATATAGGGTTGGAAGACTTTTAGACCAAGGAAAAGGAACACCTGAGATGATTTCTTTTGCAAAAAAGAATAATGTTTGGGTGGCTAGGATGTGTGCTAGAATAGCTAGAGAACTTTTAGGTGCCAATGGTATCTCCCTAGACTACTCTCCAATTAGACATATGGCTAACATCGAAAGCGTGTATACATATGAGGGGACCAATGACATTCACACATTGATTTTAGGACGATATATAACAGGGATTCAAGCTTTTACTAGAAAGAGTTAGTGATCAACTTCTCTATTATCGGAGAAAAAATGGTAATGAAAAAAATTAAATTAACACAAGTTATTAAAGCTTTTGGTTAGTTAGTGTTATAAATTTAATTCAAAACTACCTTTAATGAGAAAACAACTTAAGGCAAAGAGAATACCTTGTTGGAAAAAATATAAAAGTATTTCTAAGTTACAATTACTAATTTATATTTATCTTAACCCGAGGTTATCAATTTAATAACCTCGGGTTACCATTTGAGATTCTTTAAATCTAACTAGAATTCTAAAATAGTAGTTATACATATGTAATTGGATCAATCAAATTAAATTTTTTTGATTCGCTCTATGGCCTTTTCCACATTTTCTCTAAAGTTAAAGGCACTTAACCTAATATACCCTTCACCGCACATTCCAAATCCACTGCCAGGAGTACATACCACCCCGCACTTTTTCAATAACAAGTCAAAAAATTTCCACGAATTCATATTTACCTTCACCCATACATATGGAGAATTTTCTCCACCCACACAAAAATATCCAATATCTTCCAATGACTTTCTAATTAATTTTGCATTTTCTAAATAATAAGTAATGCGTTCTTTTACCTCATTTCGACCTTTTTCTGAATATATGGCCTCTGCTCCTCTTTGAACAATATAAGAAACTCCATTGAATTTTGTTGATTGTCTCCTTAACCATAAGTTGTATAAACTTACCTCTTTACCATCCCTTGTATACCCAACACAATCTTTAGGAACTACAGTATATGCACACCTCACTCCTGTAAAACCAGCAGTTTTTGAAAAACTCCTAAATTCTATTGCAACCTTTTTGGCTCCAGAGATCTCATAAATAGAGCGAGGAATATCTGAATCTTGGACAAAGGCCTCATATGCTGCGTCAAATAAAATAATTGATTTATTTTGGAAAGCGTATTCCACCCACTTTTTTAGCTCATCTTTATTAATAGTTGCTCCAGTTGGGTTATTTGGAAAACACAAGTATATAATGTCAATCTTATTTTCAGGAATATCTGGAATAAAATTGTTTTCAATGGTGCATTCCAAGTACTTAATATCTGTATATCTTCCATCTTTGAGTTCTCCTGCTCTGCCAGCCATTACATTTGTGTCTATGTATACAGGATACACAGGGTCTGGGATACCTACTATGGCGTCTGAAGAAAAAAGTTCCTGGAAATTACCAGTATCGCATTTGGATCCGTCACTTACAAAAATTTCATCTCTTGATATATCTATACCCCTGTTCTGAAAGTCAAAAAATGCTATTTTTTCTCTTAAAAATTCATATCCTTGGGCAGGTCCATATCCCCTAAATGTATCAGCATTACCCATTTCATTTAGTGCTTTTTCCATTGCTTCAATACATGATTGAGGAAGAGGTAGAGTGACATCTCCAATACCCATTTTTATTATATCAATTTCAGGATTTTCTTTCTGAAATTCATTTACTCTCTTTGCAGTCTCAAAAAATAAGTAACTCTGTTGTAACTTAAGAAAGTTTTCATTAATTAATGTCATTATATTTACCTCCTGCAATTAATATATAGTAGTTATATTTGTTCGTTATCTCTTATTTAAGTTCTTGGTGGACATAGAAAACCAACGCCAAACTGTTGCTTAGAATTTTGATAAATATTTAGGTATCTTCCCTGGTGTTCATTTGGCACTAAAATTACATATATAATTTCTTTGAATTCTTCTGCTTCAGATATTATCTGTGTAAGGAGATTCTTGCCTGTTTTAAAAAAATCCTCTTTAAAAATAGTTTTGTGATGATTTGGAAAGATAGCTAAAGGAAGTATCTGTGATTCCACAAGATCATTAAAAAAATGTGTTCCATAGGATACTTCAGGAGTTGATCCATTTTGTTCAAAGGCAACTTCAGCTAACACTTTTGCTCTATTTATATCCTCATAAGTCACTTTTACTCCTAAATTTAAATCATTTGATCCCCATCTACCAGGTCCAAAAAGAGCAAAGGAACCCTTCTCAAGACACCTGTTGAGTTTGCCCACAATGTGTCCAACTTTTATCTTTTTTTGAGGAGATGGTATAGTGGCATATTTTTTGGGATCAACATAAATGACATATTTTATTCCTTCTATCTTACAATTATTTAATGCCATGTGGGTTGTAAAAATGATATCTTTGTCTGGAATATCATGAGGAATTTCTACATCATGTTCTTCTTGAGTCACAAAAAGAGGTCTACACTGTAAAATATATAATATCCCATTGTCCCAGGCAAATTCTACGTCAACAGGTGTATTATAAGCCTCTTCTAATTTTTTTAAGACCTTCTTCATTAGGGCAATGAATTTTGTTTTTTTTATGAGATTATCAAAAGTTATACACACAGATACTTTATCTAAAGGAACTTTTTTAAAAAGTGGGGATGAGATGTGCTCGTTGTCTATTATTGAAATGGCATGATACATTTCTGGATGTTTTGCTTGTTTTATAAATTCCTTTATAGAAACGCTCTTCACACACCTTTCTTTAATATCTAACACATCTATGAATTTTTGAGAATATTTTACTATTTGGTCTGCACTCACTTCTGGACGTAGAGAAGGATGAGAGAGGTAAATCATTCTGGGATAGTCTCCACCAACCCTATCCACTGCTCGGGTTCCAAGTCCTAACACCAACCTAACCATTCCCAGATTTTTATCAATTTTAGGTGACCATGAATAAGAACTATAAGAAAATCCTACACCAGCAGCAAAGGGGAAAAAATAGTTCCCAACTCTTCTGCCAACCACTTTTTGAACAAGAACACTCATTCGTTCATCAAAATCAAGTAAGTTACGATCTCTTCTATATATTAACGCTGCAGGAGAATAGGCACTCATATGTACCTGTTTCAGACCTAAAATAAATTCTTCTAATCTTGTCTCTATATCTCCTTGATTTGCAAGAAATACAGAATCATATTTTCCTGAAAAGGCATATCCAAAGTTGTCTTCTAATAGACTAGATGAACGAAGAATCAAGGGGTGTTCTCCCACCTTTTTTAAAAATTCCTTAAATTGATCAACTATGTTATCTGGAAATTTTGCCCTTTTAAAAAGCTCGCTTATCTGCTCATATCCTTTTTGAATCTCCTCTAATGTTTTATATTTTTGTGTATGAAACTCATATAGGTCGTTATAATCTATGAATTCTGAAAAAATTCCTGAATTGAAATAATAGGATTCTGGGATTTTTATATATTTTTCCAGATCCTTATCTCTATCCCCAAACCTTGGCACAAGTATCCTATAAGCGAGATACATACCTGCTGCCTTACCACCAATTCTACCAGGCCTTCTCTTACTCCTGTATGTATTTTCCAAAATATCATTTACATCTCTGACTGTGATATGATTTTTGGCAATGCTGATAAAAGACAGTTGATTTGAGATAAAATAATTAATCAGGGCAACCCTCATCCCTTCTACCTCACTTGGAGAAAGATACAAGTCCCCCTCTGGAATTTCGCAAAACTTCTTAAGTGCTCTTAGTATCTGTCCATAGGTTGCCCCTTCTTTGTTAACTGTTTTTGCTAATTTTTTAAACAATACCTTTTTTCTTGCGAGATTAATATAATCATCCCATCTACTATTCTCAAAATAAATGGAAAAAAATATAACAACGAGTATCTTTTTTAATTCTTCCTCCTCTATTCGTTGTCTTAATAGGCTTTTTACTTGATATATTTTACTCTCAATAACAGCTTCATCTATATTGAAATTCTCTTTTAAAGCATCTTTAAAAACTGAAAATACGGTATTTTTTATTTCAGGATATTTAAATATACGGTTAATTAGTTCATACTCTTTGATTAATTGAATAAGTATATTATGGTGCAGATCTAATTTCATCTATACCCAACCCCTAAGTCTACATGCTTCAGCTACCCTTGATACAGCTAAAAGATAAGCAGCCTTTCTCATGTGGATATTCTCTTTTATATGCATCTCATAAACTGCTCTAAATGCCTTGGTCATTTTTTCACATAATCTTCTTTGGATCTCCTTAAGACTCCAATAATAATTATATGCATTCTGCACCTGTTCAAAATAGGATACAGTAACACCGCCTGCATTTGCCAAAAAGTCAGGAAGAACCAATATACCTCTATCAAATAAAATATTATCAGCTTCAGGAGTTGTTGGACCATTTGCAAGCTCACAACTTATTTTACATTTTATTTTATCTGCATTTTCCTCAGTTATTACATTTTCAAGTGCTGCAGGAAATAATACTGTAACATCTAATTCAAGTAATTCCTCATTGGTTATGGAATCTGCATCTTTAAAACCTACAACTGAACCAGTCTCTCTCTTGTACTCAATTAATGCTTTCACATTAATACCCTTTGGATTATAAATTCCCCCTTTTGAATCTGACACAGCAACTAACTTCATTTTAAGTAAAGTTTCACCTAAAATAGCTGCATTCTGCCCAGCATTTCCAAATCCCTGCACTGCCATTGAGTTACCTTCTAAATTAAGCCCTATTGCTTTTGCTGCCTCCCTTACCACATAGATACCACCACGTGCAGTGGCACTTTTTCTTCCAGGAGAGCCTCCCAAAGGCAAGGGCTTTCCAGTAATAACTCCAGGATGTTTTTCCCCAACCAAGGTTTCATATTCATCCATCATCCACGCCATAATTTGTGGATTAGTGTATACATCAGGTGCTGGGACATCCTGAAATACTCCTAGGTGTTTCCCAGCAGCTCTCATGTAACCTCTAGCCAGACGCTCCTTTTCTGGCTCTGAAAGCTCCTTTGGATTACAAACAACACCACCTTTTCCACCTCCTAGGGGCAGATCTAAGACTGCTGTCTTCCATGTCATCCATGCAGCAAGTGCTCTAACAGTATCTATGGTCTCATCAGGATGCCATCTTATTCCGCCTTTTGCAGGTCCCCTAGCCGTGTTATACTGCACCCTAAATGCCTCAAATACCTTGATACTACCATCATCCATCCTCACTGGAATACGAAAATGAAGCTCCATCATTGGCCATCTCAAAAGTTCATGGGTTGATTCATCTAACCCCAAATACTCCGCTGCTTCATCTAATTGCTTTTGTGCTATGTGAAATGGATTTAAACTATTTTCCATAGTTATTCCTCCTAACATATGTTCTGAGTTTAAATATCAAAAATAAAAATTAAATTAGTTTCCATGATTTCTATTTATTGTTAGGCATGAGAATATAATGAAAGGAATATTTTTTAGATGTCTTTCAATAATTATAACCAGATATTAGTGGCGCAAGTTATCATGTTAACTCCATTAGCTCCCCTAAATTTTTCTGTTCTGCATATTCAACTATTGCTTTCGCAGCAGCCGCATCCTGCACAGCTATACCAACAGTCTTAAAAATGGTAATTTCTTCATCAGATGTCCTTCCAAGACTTTTTTTACTTACAATTTCTCCAATTTCAGCATATATTGATACTTTTGGTTTGATAATATCTCCTGTTTCTGCCAAACAAGCCTCACGGGAATCAACCACTACTTTAGCCTGTTGCATAAGTTTGCCATCTATCTCCTGCATATTAGGGGTATAAGATCCAACAGCAGTTACATGGGTTCCGGGCCTAACATAACTTCCATCAAATACAGGAGTAGTAGATGTTGTAGCTGTAACGATTATATGTGCTCTACTTACAGCTTTATTGGGGTCGTCAAATATAATTACGTCGGGGGGAGATGGGAGTGATTTTAATTTGAGGGCAAGATTTTCTTTATTTTTTTCATTCGGATCAAAGATCCATATGCGTTTTATATTCCTAACAGCAAGTACTCCACAAATCTGTGCCCACCCTTGAGTTCCTGCACCAAAAACAACCAAATTCTCTGAATTTGGTAAGGAGAGAAGTTTGGCTGCAAGTCCGCCTGCAGCACCGGTTCTAATAGCTGTTAGGGTATAACCTTCTATAATCGCCCGGGGTATTCCTGTATCTGAATCAATAGCTAGGACAATGCCTGGAACTGTTGGCAAGCCATGCTCTATATTTTCTGGGTACACAGATACCACCTTAATTGCTACAGCCCCAGTATCCATAAGATAGGCTGGCATAAATAATGTTTCTCCTTTTTTAGTTTTAACTCGATTCCTTAATGGCACTTGAGCTCTCCCTGAAGAAAACTGAGAAAAGGCTTCAGCCATGACATCAATTGCCTTTTCCATAGGAAGCGCCTTTTTAACATCCTCTGAACAAAGAAATCTTACCTTCATAAATTATTCCTTCCAGGTTTTTGTTATTTGAAGGGCCTTGGTTAATACTTCTCCCTTAAAACGGTATTTAAGAGCAGACGTTAGCATATCTTCATTTATTGCAATTTTATTTTTGGCAAGCCATGCAATAGAGGCAAGAGCAAGATCTTGAGAACGAATTTTTCTTGCATCAAAGTCAAGTTCAATTGTAGATCCATTATTGGGCGGAATGTTTAGGCCCTTTTTTATAATAATGGTGGTATCCGGTGATAGGGTTTTAAAAAGAGATTTTTTTCTATTTACACCTTCTTCAGCCAGGGCAATTAATACTGTGGGATTTTCAATCCCTGTAAAATCAACTTTCTCTGGACTTAAAATGACTTCTGTGACAGAATGACCACGCATCACTGTGATAGGATAATCATTCTTCTGAGTTGTATAAAGACCAGCTGTGACACCTGCCATACAAAGAAGTTCTCCAGCAGTAACAATTCTTTGACCAGCTGCTCCCATGATAACTATTTCATGTCTTTTATTTTGAGGTGGCGAATACAATGTCTCAAATTCTATAGGTTCTGGTGGACTGGATGTATTATTTGCCACCTCTGTATAATGTTTGGTGTATTCAGGTCTTTTATTTTGTTTTAAAAAGTGCGTCCACTCAGGAAGTTTTTCAATCTTTTTCTTAATTATCTTAGGAGAGATTTCATTTCGCTTTATATATCTTCCTGTACATATACCCCAAATATCTAAAACAGAAAAACCTTCAAATCTTATTGCCTCCTCAATCTTTTCAACAAGATTCTTTTCATATACGGAAGTTCTATCCACCCAACCAGCTCCAGCAGAGGCAGTTACCTGACATATGTCAATTGGTTTTTCCAATTGATTTAAAAATCCTGAGGATACTTTAGCATCTTGGGGGGTAGTAACAGAATACTGTCCACCTGTCATACCATAGTTAAAATTATTTAAAACCAACAAAGTAAGGTCAATATTTCTCCTACATGTTGCCAATACATGCGCACCTCCAATTCCAAGACCTCCATCTCCCATTGTAACTATAACCTTAAGCTCAGGTCTAGCTAACTTTATACCTGTAGCATAGGTTAGTGCCCTGCCATGAAGTCCATGTACCGCATGGGTATTAAAAAAGGTATCAAAAAGCCCTGAACAACCAATATCAGAAACAATTACCACCTGGTTTCCTTTAACACCTAATCGTATCAATGCCTTGTCTAAGGCCTGTACCACACGTTCATGAGAACATCCTGGGCAAAATACTGGAGGTCTACTTTTATTTAATAAACTGGTGTCAGTCATCTTGTAATTGCCTCCTCAATCTGGGTAGGTGAAATTAGCATACCATTCATCTGTCCCAGAAAATTTATCTTTTTATCATAAAATATCCTTTTTATTTCTCTAACATATTGTCCAAGATTCATCTCAACAACTACTATCTTTTTGTAGTTTTTTCCCTTTTCTCTAATTAGCTTTTCAGGCACAGGCCATAATGTTTTTAACACAAGTAATGAAGCCATAATATTGTTTTTTGCAAGATTTTTTACAGCTACCTTGGCTGCCCTAGCTGTAACACCATAAGTTATAACAAGGGTATCAGCCCCTTTTATTTCAAAAAAATCATAAAAAGAAAATTCATCTATGTGAGATTCTATCTTCTTGTAGAGCCTATTTTGAAAATTACTTATCTCTTCAGGATCTGTAGTAATGTATCCGTTTATTCCATGGGTTGAAGATGTAATACGTACAAGTTGCTTGCTCCCAAGAGGAAGAAAGGAAGGGGGAGAATTATCATTTTCCGTCTTGTATGGAAGATAAGGCTCACTATCATCCGCCATCTTTCGATTAACTAATGGAGGAAGTTTTACTTCTTTTAGATTAATTGTATCTCTGGTCATCCCAAGTTCTTTATTGGAGGCGATAAACACTGGACAACGATATTGTTCTGCAAGGTTAAAGGCATGTATAGTTAATACAAAACAATCTTTGACATCTACAGGAGCCAGGACTATTACTGGTAATCCTCCAGAATTTCCCCACCTCAAAAACTGTATGTCACCGTCAGCACCACGAGTTGCAGAACCAGTGGAAGGGCCTAACCTCTGGACATCCACAATTACTATTGGGATCTCGCTTCCAATAGCAAAGGATATCTGTTCACTGTAGAGACTGATTCCTGGACCGGAAGTAGCAGTCATGACTTTCATTCCACTTAAAGAGGCCCCAAGACAAAATCCAATAGAGGCTATTTCATCTTCCCCCTGAATACAAATACCTCCAAGAGGAGGGAGAAGTTTTAACATTTCATGATACAGAGAGGTGGCCGGGGTTATTGGATATCCCGCAAAAAACCTACAACCCGCGGCCACTGCTGCACGTGCAATTGCCTCATTTCCTTCCATCAAACAAAGACGCATTATAATGATCCCCCTGAGTATCCCATTTTATATTTCAAATCTAATACCTTGAGCGAGTGGAAGGTCATCTGAAAAGTTAATTGTAACAGTCTGGCGTCTCATGTAGGCCTTCCATGCATCTGATCCAGCTTCTCTTCCTCCTCCTGTCTCCTTTTCTCCTCCAAAAGCTCCTCCAATCTCTGCACCAGATGTGCCGATGTTTACATTGGCTATTCCACAGTCAGATCCCCACGCTGATAGGAATGCTTCAGATTCTTTTATGTTTTGTGTAAAAATAGCAGAAGAAAGACCTTGTGGTACATTATTGTGAATTTCAAGTGCTTCTTCTATATGTCCAGAGTATTTTATTAGGTATAGTATTGGAGCAAATGTCTCTTCTCTAACAATTGGCATATCACTTTTCGCAATAACTAGGGTCGGTTTAACATAACAACCAGATTCATATCCAGGCCCATCTAGTACTTCCCCACCATAGATTATTTCACCACCTTGTTCCTTAATTATCTGTAAGGCTTTTTTATAGTTTTCCACCGCCTTTTTATCAATTAAAGGACCAACATGAACCGATGGATCTAAAGGATTACCAATTTTTAAACTTGCATATGCTTTAATTAAGGCTTCTTTCACTCTGTCAAAAATATTCTCATGGATTATTAGTCTTCTTGTGGTAGTGCACCTCTGACCAGCAGTGCCCACTGCCCCAAAGACTATTGCTGGAATAGCTAGTTTTAAATCAGCACTTTCTGTTAAAATAATGGCATTGTTTCCCCCAAGTTCCAGTATATATCTTCCCATTCGTTTTGATATAACAGTAGCAGCATGTCTTCCCACAGGAATGGATCCAGTTATAGAAATAAGAGGCAACCTTTTGTCTTGTAACATTTTCTCTCCAATAGTCTCTCCACTTCCTATCACCAGATTAAAAATACCTTCAGGTAATCCTTCTTCCTTTATAACTTCAGATAATATGTTTTGAACGGCTATTGCTGTTAGAGGTACAGACGATGCAGGTTTCCACACCATAACATCTCCGCATACAGCAGCAATAAAGGCATTCCAAGACCACACTGCAACAGGAAAATTAAATGCCGTTATAATACCTACTGGTCCTAATGGATGGTATTGTTCATACATACGATGTGCTGGTCTTTCAGAGTGCATGGTAAAGCCATATAATTGTCTAGAAAGACCCACTGCAAAATCAGCAATATCTATCATTTCTTGAACCTCACCCCAGCCTTCCTGGAGGATCTTTCCGTTTTCATAACTAACCAATCTACCGAGAACATCCTTGTATTCCCTTAGCTTAAGACCTATTTTTCTAACTACCTCACCACGTTTTGGAGCTGGAACCTTTCGCCAGTATTTAAAGGCCTCAGTTGCTTTATTCACAACAGTATTATAATCTTCTTCTGAGGCCTTATACACAGACGCAATAGTTTTTCCATCAACTGGAGAAAAACTCTCTATAACACCTTTATCACTGGATTTACCCCAATCTACGCCAGTGCTAGAACCAAAGTTGATTTTTTTTATACCAAGTTTATCAAGGACCTCATTTAAATTCATAATGTTAACCTCCATTTTGCCATTTATTAACGCAATATAAATTTTTGAACTGAGTGATACAATCTTGCTCCTGTCTCGTAGAAAAGCTCCCAGAATTTTTTTGTTGTAATTGGCTTTGGCTCTGAAACTGGCAAAGGAATCACATCATCTGATTTTTCATGCAAAAAATAGTCAGCCATGAGCTTACCAAACATGGTTCCAGGACCTATTCCCCTGCCGTTATAGCTCATAACAGTTATAAAATCAGGTCCAAGTTTGTAAAACCTAGGCATGTGATTAGTTGTCATTGCTATCACGCCATACCAGGCATACTCAAATTCCACTTTTCCTATTTGGGGGAATACCTTGCGAATCATTCTTTTTGCCCATCTTCTGTGTAACTTATTGGCAAATCCATTAACAGTTCCTACACTTCCCACTACAAGACGCCCATCTTTGTCTAATCTCATTGAGGCCAAAACAGTATTAGTATCCCATGTGCCGTGTCTCTCAGGAATGACTGTTTTTAACACACTTTCAGGCAAAGGTTTTGTGGCATATTGAAAATAATTAAATTTTATGAAGGTCTTTGTTAATTCTGGAAGAACCTTTTCCACATATCCATTGGTGGCGCAAATTATAGCTTGTGAGCGTACTGTACCTTTAGGAGTTTTAATGTACCATTTGCCTGATTCCCTTTTAATGTAAATTGCGGGACTTCTCTCAAAAAGCTGTGCTCCATTCTTAACAGCAGCATGGGCAAGACCATGAAGATATGCTAGAGGCTGCACTGTCCCCGCCCTTAAGTCCCATAGAGCTCCATGATAAGCATTTGAGCCTATTTTTTCTGCAGCTGAGTGTCTATCTAAGAGCTTTACAGGAGCACCTCTTAGACCCCATTGTTTTTCTCTTTCCCTAAGGTAACGAAATCCTGCTTTTGAATGTGCACACTGGAGTGTACCATTTCTAATGGCTTCACATGACATTTTATACTTTTCTATTAAGTTAAACACCAAATCAGGTGATTCTCCTAATACAGCATTGAGCTGTTCTCCATAATATGTGCCAAGCTCTTTGACTACATCTTCAGGAAGCACCCATAGGCCCGCATTTACCAACCCTACATTTCTCCCAGAACCTCCATATCCTAAATATTTAGATTCTAATAATACAGCTTTTATTCCTGCCTCTGCCAAATGTAGAGCAGCAGATACACCTGTATAACCACCTCCTATAATTGCAATATCACAGGTAATATCTTCCTGAAGTTCATGAAGTGGGGGGGGAGGAGGGGCGGTAACCGCCCACAATCCCTGTTCTTTTATTTTATCCTCCATATTGTCGGCCTCCTAATCACTATCCCGTTGTATAACTAATAAATAAATTTCATCTCAAATCTTATTATTTTTTCCCTTTTATATTTTTCTCATAATATTCTACACATGACATAGTAACAAAGGGTGGTGCCTTACTGTCTCCTTTCTGGTCAAACTCATACATAGGATTGGCTACACCTTCATGTCTTACTTTTCTCATCAGCTTTATAAATTTTTCCCTTGTTGTACCGCCCATTTCAATTACTTTTTCCGCGATTTTAACAGCATCATATCCATAAATAGCAGAAAGTGGAGGAAATCCTCCATATCTTTTTTCCCACTCTTCCTTTATAACCTTTGCAGCAGGCCTGGTAATATCAATGGTTGGAGACAACTGGATATAAACATTATGGACATCACCTGCTAGCTCGTAAAATTTAGGTTCAGTCATTGCATCAGGAACATAGATCAGAACATTCCACCCAAGCTGTCTTGCCTGTCTTACTATCATTCCTCCTTCGTTATATGTGACAAAAAGTATTAAAACACCAGGATTTTTTGCCCTGGATTTCATTAAAACAGACTTAAAATCAAGATCCTGACCCGCTGTTATAACACTTTCTGCCACCACCTTAATACCAAGTTTCTTAGCTGCTTCTTTGAAATATTTTACCAATTGTTGACCATAATCCTGATTTTCACTAATTATGGCTGCTGAATGTTTGTTAAAACGATTTTTCACCTGTTCAGCCATATAAGTAGCTATAGATTTTGTAGTATAGGTTAGGCGAATAATATTATCAAAGCCCTGCTCAGTAATGGTGTTTGCGTTGGAATATGTGACAATGTTTGGCACCCTATTTCTGTAAAAAACTGGAGTAGCAGCAAGGGCACATGAACTAATAGTAGGACCAATTGCTACAAGATAATCTCCAGCAGAAATTCTTTTAGCAATACTTGCTGATTCTTTGGGATCCCCACGATCATCAAAAAAATCCAGTTTTAGTTTATAACCTTTTAGTGGCCCAGCCTGAATCCCACCTTTCTTATTAATTTCATCCACTGCTATTTCTTGTCCCCGCTTGTCTCCAAGACCATAATCGCCGTATTTACCAGTGGCAGCATCATAACCTGCAATCTTCACAATCTTTCTTTTATGATCCACCCCATCCTTTGCAAAACAATGAATAGACATTCCCAAAAGAAACATTAGTACGGTAGCTAAAATTAAAGTTTTCTTTCTCATACTTACCTCCTTATATTTTTGTGTTTATTGTTCACCAAGGTAACACTTACGAACCTCATCTGATTGCAAAAGTTCATGGGATTGTCCTTCAAGAACAATCCTACCAAGCTCCATAACATAGGCCCTTTGTGTAATAGAGAGAGCCTTTTTTACATTTTGTTCTATTAACAGGACTGCCATTCCATTTTCGTTAAGATGAGAAATAACTTTCATGATTTCATTGACCAAAAAAGGAGCCAGTCCCATTGATGGCTCATCTAGTAAAAGTACTTTGGGCCTTGCCATAAGCCCCCTTGCTATTGCAAGCATCTGTTGTTCTCCCCCACTTAAAGTGCCTGCTAATTGACTGGCCCTCTCCTTTAATACAGGAAACAGCTCAAAACACATTTCCATGTCTTTTTTAATTTCCTGTTGGTCTTTACGTAGGTAAGCACCCATCTCCAGATTGACCATAACTGTGGACTTGGCAAACACTCTACGCCCTTCTGGAACATGTACTATCCCTCTGGCAACAATTTTTTCGGGAGCCATGCGAGTTATGGGTTCTCCTTCAAAAAGAATCTCCCCTTTTGTGGCCTTTATAAGTCCAGATATAGTCTTAAGAAGAGTAGTTTTCCCAGCACCATTTGCTCCAATTACTGCTACGATTTCACCAGCATCAATATAAAGGCTAATTTCATTTAAAACATTAATCTTTCCATATCCAGAACAAACTTTCTTAACTTCTAACATATTGAACCTTCCTCTTCTCCAAGGTAAATTTTTTGGACGTCCTTGTCTGCCTGAATTTCTGCGGGACTTCCTTCACGAAATTTACTGCCCGCATTAAGCACTACTATCCTTTCTGCAACTGACATTATAAAACGCATATTGTGTTCTATAATAAAGAGGGTATAACCCTTTGATTGTAACTGCAGTATAAATTCTGCCAATGTATCCATCTCTACAGGATTCATTCCAGCACATGGCTCATCTAAAAATATAAGTTCAGGTTCTGAGGCCAGTGCACGACAGATTTCAATTAGACGCTGTTCTCCGTACGGTAAATTTTTTGCTAGTTCATCCTTGCGATGAGCCAATTTTACCATTTCAAGGATTTCTAATGCCTTATCAACTGCTTCTTTTTCTCTTTTTCTAGTCTTAAAAGGTCTTAAATAGATATCAATTAGAGAATTTTTTATCCTACAGTGTTGACCAATTAATATATTGTCCAATACAGATATATTTGAAAACACTCTTAAATTTTGAAAAGTTCTGGTGATTCCTTTTTCAGTGATTTTATAGGGTGGCAAACCTGATATTGATTCTCCATTAAATAGGACATCTCCTCCATCTGGTTCATAAATCCCGGTGATCACATTGATAAAAGTGGATTTCCCACTTCCATTTGGACCTATCATGCCCAAAATTTCACCTTTTTTTATTTCCAGAGATACATTATTTACTGCAAAGACACCGCCAAAATTCTTTTGAAGTCTTTCTGTTTTTAAGAGTGTCATAAAAACTACCTCATACACTGTTTTTTAGTCTTTAAAGGCCGAAATTCCAAATAATCCTTGAGGCCTAAACAAAAGTACACCAATCATTATAGCTCCAATTATCATCATTCTATAACTATCCAGAGGTCTAAATAATTCTGTCGCTACAGTCATTAAAAATACACCTAGCAACGATGCCCATAATCTTCCCATTCCCCCAACTATTACCATTATAATCATCAAACAGGAATCTTCTAATTTAAAATTTGAAGGTGTTACTGTAGTTTGGTACACAGCTAAGAGGCTACCAGCAAGTCCTGCATAAATAGATCCAATTGTAAATGACATAATCATATACATAGGCGTATTTACACCCATTGCCTGAGCCGCCAGTTCGTCTTCACGGATCGCGATAAAGGCACGTCCAAAACGGGAATGTACCAAAAGATACAAAGTAACATAGGTAAAAGCCAACAGTGCAAGACCGAAGTAATAATAGTCAGCCTCTGTTCTTAGGGCATATCCTAAAATTCGTGGTATAGGTATCCCAACTATACCCATGGCACCCCCAGTGAAACCTATCCATGCAACTGCTACAAGACGGAATATTTCACCAAATGCTATAGTTATTAAACAAAAATAATCTCCACGAACCTTTCTTGTTGGAATAGCTAGTAACAAAGCAATGAGAAAAGTGACCATGCCTGATATAATAAATGCTGGTACAAATCCAAATCCATGCCTTACCATGAGAATTGCAGTGGTGTAAGCTCCTATTCCGTAAAATGCAGCATGTCCAAGGGAAAGTAGCCCTGTATATCCTAAGATGAGATCGAGCCCCATACAACACACTCCGAACAGGATCATAAAATTTAGGGTGCCTAAGATATAAGGGTTTTTTATAAATAATGGGAGCATAAGTAAGAGAATTACAATTCCTAAAACCACTACAGTTTTTAGCGTTTTTTTGCCTTCTCCATTCAAGGTTTTCATAGCTTTAGAATTTGTCATATTATTATTTAAGTTCTTTACCACTTATAACCTCCTCAATTAGCTCTTTAAACTTTTTTGATTTCAATTTCACCCATAATACCAGTAGGCTTTACGAGCAATATAAGTATAAGAAGCATAAATATAATAGGGTCCCGAAAAGAACTAGATATGTAAACTCCTACAAAATTTTCAGCTAGCCCCATTATCATGGAACCAATAAAGGCACCACTGAAGCTCCCAATTCCTCCTATTACTGCTGCAGTAAAAGCTACTATGGTACCACGAAATCCCATTCCAATTGAGATAACGTTATAAGATGAAGAATATAAGATACCTCCAATTACTCCCAGAACACCACCAAGGAAATAAACTATGGAAATGGTTCTATTTATAGGAATGCCCATTAAACTTGAGGCTTCCAAATCTTCTGATGCACAGAGTATGGCCTTTCCTATCTTATGATACTTTAAAAAAAGGTTAAATATAACCAACACTCCAATGGCAATAGCTAGAGTAATAACATTGGTTAATGATACAGTTATCCCAAAAATTGTAAAAGTACGTGCAGGGAATAAAGAAGGAAAAGATAAAACTTGGTTACCCCAATTTAGTTCTGAGATATTCTGAATTATATATGCAGCACCTAGGGCCGTGATCATTGAGATCATTCGATGTTGCTCTGCTCTAAGACGTCTATAACAGATAATTTCAACTAGAGAGGCCAACGTCCCGCCCACAATTACAGAAACAATTATTGCCGCTACAGGATGCCAATGATGAACAGACAAAAGTGACCAGGCTAGTAATGTACCAAAAATATATACATCTCCATGCGCAAAATTCATCAACCTTAAAATTCCATAAACCATACTATAACCAATGGTTACTAACGTATAGATTGCTCCAACCATTATACCAACTGTAAGAACATTCCAGAACATAGTACGCTCCTTTTTATTAAAAAGGTCATAACCACTTTAGAATCAACATTTTTAAAATTCAATATCACAATTTTCTTATCTAAACCTCATTCAAACTTTTTAGCAATTGTTACGCCATATTAATAACATCTTGAATTTATTTGATTATAATATAAAAGTTTTTCTTATGAGCATGTTTAAAAATTTTGCAGTTTTGCTAAAATTTTAAGAAATTATATAAAAACCCATATAATTTCAAATGATTACTTAAAAAGCATTTATGCAAAAAAAATTTTCAATTTTGCAAAAGATAAGGGGGTAATCTTTATGACAAGTTACTAATGTATTTGATCTCCCCTTTGTTAATCGCCTTTAAAGGAAAAAAATTATAAGTTGCAAATAAAAACAGAATGTGTTTTTTGTTTGTGTCTAAAAATTCTTAATAAGAATTTTGTTTACTAATGTTTTTTTTCAGAGTAAAGTAAAATCCACTAGTGGGTGTTTTTTGAGGTTTTTTAATAAAAAAAGGGGTATCAAATGAGTCAGGATGTTCTTATAGTCGGTGGTGGTGTAATTGGAGTATCTATTGCTTATTACTTAAGCTCAGAAGGATTGAGGGTTTCCCTATTAGATAAAAGAGGTGTCTGTTCCACAGATGCCAGTTCTTACGGTAACGCTGGGCTTATTGTGCCAAGTCACGTGATTCCCCTTGCTGCACCTGGTGTTATTAGTCAGAGTTTGCGTTGGATGCTAATGAAGAAAAATAGTCCCTTTTACATTAAACCTCGTCTTGATTTTGAACTTCTAAAGTGGCTTTGGCAATTTAGATCTGCTTGCAATGATACTCAAATGCACAAGGCTATTTCCATAATTAGATCGTTGAATATAGCCAGTTATTCATTATTAAATGAGCTACAATCAACAGAAAATATTGAATGTAGTTTTGATCAACGTGGATGGCTACATCTTTATACTGATGAAAAAAGTTTCCATAAAGCAGCCAAGGAGGCTGAATTACTTAATAAAAATGGAATTACTCTCAAGATATTGGGAAAAAATGAGGTTCTGCAATATGAGCCCCACATTTTGCCATCAATAACAGGAGGAATCTATTTTGCTGAGGATGCTCATCTGAATCCTCATCAATTTGTTACAGAATTAGCTAAACTGGCACAAAAAAGAGGTGTAAATTTTCTAACAAATACTGAAGTAATTACCTTTGAGACCAAGAAAAACAAAGTTGACAAAATCATAACTACTAAAGGCCAATTAAAAGCTGAACAGGTGGTGCTAGCAACAGGTGTATGGACTTCCATGTTAGGTAAGGAATTGGGTCTTAATTTACCTCTTCAACCAGCAAAGGGATATAGTATAACTATTGAATATCCTGAAGTTATTCCCAATATACCATTATACTTAGGGGAAGAAAAGGTAGCTGTTACACCTCTGGGGCATAGAATGCGTTTAGCAGGGGTACTAGAGTTAAGTGGATTAGATGTATCTATAAAATGGAAACGAATAGAAAATATTCTGAGCGCTCTTCAAAATTATATAAAAGTTAAAAACAATTTTCATATTATGGAAGTCTGGAGAGGAATGCGCCCTGTGACTCCAGATGGTTTACCAATAATTGGGCGTAGTAATCTTTTTAAAAATTTATTAATAGCATGTGGCCATGGGATGTTAGGGATTACTCAAGGATTAGTGACTGGAAAACTGTTAAAAGAAATTATCTTAGACAAGCCACCTAGTATAGATGTAACTCCATTAAGTATAGAACGTTTTTTATAGCGGAAGTTTACCCCGTGAATTAGTATAACCTATTAAATATTAAGGATAAAAATAGCAATTTTTGGCGTTTTTATGGTATCCGGATTGATAAAAAAGCTATAAAGATGGCTATCCTGACCTTTAATACCTCTCACCTCAAGCTTCTCCAGGGAAGCTGAATTATTATTCCTTCTCCATATCTGGGGTCAACGTATCTTCTAAACTAGCCTATTTCATCTTAAAAAGATATGCAAAATTTGTTTTATCATCCATTAAACAATATACCGGAAGTTCACCCCTACAAATTAGTATAACATATTGAATATTAATGAGAAAGTGGCGGTTTTTAGGATTTTTATGTAGTCACTAATAGAGATATTTTTTAGTTGACATATAGTAGATTATTATATATA